>PMUF01000260.1 GCA_003167015.1 Chitinophagaceae bacterium
CCCCCAGCACCTTACGGATGCCGATCTCCCGCGTTCTTTGTTCAGCGACATAAGCAGCCAGCCCGAACAAGCCCAGACAGGAAATAAGGATGGCCAGCCCCGCGAAAATACCCGCCAGTTTCCCGACAAGCACCTCCAGTGTGAATTTATGACTGTACTCTTCATCGACAAACTTGTAGCTATAGGGATAAGCAGGATTATATTTCCCGAACAGCTTCGCCAGCACGGGCAGTGCATCCTGGGTGTTAATATGCGCCGACAGCCGGTACATCATGCTATTCCCCCATTGCGAATGGCAAAAAATGGCCGGAGCTACAGGCTTATAGGGTGATTCCATCAATGCATTTTTCACTACGCCAAGGACCCTGACCGGTCCACCGTAACAATTCCACGTGACTATGCGGCCCACCGGATCCTTCAGACCAATACGCCTGACGGCCGCCTCGTTCAGGATCACTCCCGCCGAATCGGCATTGATATCATCCGAAAAGTCCCTTCCGGCAATGATCTGCATGCCCAGGGCCTTGAAATAGGTGCTGGAAACCCAGACCGAGCCGATATTGACGGATTCGTCACCCGCCGTCTTACCCGGCCAGTTGTCGAGCGAACAATGGCTTTGCATTTCGGTGACCACGCTGGAAGAGGTGGCGGCGTCTTCGACGACACCCGATTGGATCAGTTCGTGCCGCAGCGCCGGGAAGTTTTTAACCAGGTCGCTGCTCATATCGGTCATCATTAACCAGCTGGCATCATAGCCGGTCGGCCGGTTCCTTGCATACTGGATTTGCCGGTACACAATAACGGTGCTGATGATCAGCGCCACCGAACAGCTGAACTGCGCCACCACAAGGATCTTACGCGGTAGCGCGGCCGCTTTGCCCAGCCGGATATTTCCCTTCAGCACTTTTACCGGATTGAAAGATGAAAGATAAAAGGCGGGCCGGCTGCCGGCGAAGAGACCAGTCAGCAGCACATACCCCAGCATGCTGCACCAGAAAAGAGGACTCGACCAGGGCATCGTAATCGTACTGCCCGTCAATGTATTGAAGAAAGGCAGCACCAGCATCACCAGTAAAACAGCCAGCAGGAAAGCCATCAGGGCAATCACGACGGATTCCGTCAGGAACTGTATGATCAGGTCTTTTCTTAGCGAGCCCAGTGCCTTTCTGACACCAACTTCACGGGCCCGCTTTTCTGACCTGGCGGTCGACAGGTTCATAAAATTGATACAGGCAATGACCAGCACCAGCAGCCCGATCATCGTGAACAAATGCACATAATCGATAAATCCGCCTGCCACCTTGCCGTTCTTATAGTCCGTATACAGGTGCCAGTCCTTATAGGATTGCAGCCAGATCTGCGGCTTGCCCGGCCGCATTGGCGGGCTATGCTGCATCACCAGGTCTTTTAGCTTCGGCGCCAGTTGGGCCTCGCTGACGCCGGGTTCCAGTTCGACAAAGATCTGAAAGGAATTATTGGTCCAGCGGGCGCGGCTGTCCTTCACCCAGTCCTGCGTTTGTTCCTTGAAGGCAAAAGGCATTAAAAAACTGAATTGAAAAGATGAGTTGGCGGGAAGATTTTTAATAACGCCTGTCACCTTCACCACCTTATCATTATCGATCCTGATGGCCTGGTTGAGGGGATCTTTATCGCCGAATAAGGCCGTGGCCGTGGATTCATCGATCACGATAGAGAAAGGATCCCGGAAGGCAGTGGCAGGATCACCCTTCACAAAGGGGAAGGGAAACATCTGCCAGAAAGCAGAACCGGCCGCGCCGCCGTTCAGGTATAATTTTTTGTCTCCGACAATGAGGTCGCTCGCTTCGTTGCCAATCCAGTCAGCCTCGGCAACCCGTTTGATGCCGGGTATCTCTTTTCTCAACACATCTGCCAAAGGCAGACTGATCGCATCCTGTGTGGTCGTGCCGTCATGCTGGCTGGTAAAATTGACCTTGATCTGATAAAGCTGCCGGTAATTGGGCAGAAAGCGGTCGTAAGAATACTCATTGACTGCCCAAAGCGCAATTAATAAGGTGACGGCCATGCCGATGGCCAGTCCGACAATATTGATGGTGCTATACCCTTTGCTTTTGAGGATATTCCGCCAGGCAACGAGAAAGTGATTCCGGATCATAGCAGCTGATTATACCAGCAGGCAACCAAAAAAATGCCAGTATACAATCTAATGATTTCCAATTACTTACATAGTCTTTGCTGGTAGTATTGTCCGCTAATGATACAGCAGGCGTCCGCTTTATGCGAACAGGTCAGTCTGTGGCGGCTGTTCTTTGGCCTCCTCTTTATGTCCCCATTCTACCTCGACGCTCTTTGCATAATCGAATAATTTGCTGCCGACGGCTTTCCATCCCATGACCTCTACAAAACCGGCGATCTTGATCTTTTGCGTGCGAGCCTGTGCGCCACGTCCGGACTTGATGACAACGACAGGTTCCGGATGTAGAGTGACAGCTTCGAGCCGGTTACCGTCGCCTTCCTTGATGAAGAGGAATTTGTTATTGAGGGTGGTAGTCTCTACTTTGAACCGTTTGACGTTGAACTGCTGCTTCTCATTGTCCAGGTAAATGGCGGTGATGATCCTTTCAGGATCGAATTTGCGGATCTCCAAAAGCTTGTCCGCGTCGAACCGATGCGTCAGCTCGGTGTCGGTGATCTCGTAGCTGCCGTCGGAGTAAATGGCAAGGATACGCTCGTCACCGTCGAAACTGCCGAGGTACTCGCCCTTTCCTTCAGTATTCAGCCGGCCGAAGGTTTCGTCGAACCACAGCCTGCGACCGCTCAGGGTGGACTTGCCCGCCTCCTTGAATTTGACAGTCCGGATGGGATATTTCGTCACCTGGTTGCCCAGGCTGCTGCGGTTCTTGATCTCCTGTTCCTCAAAATAAAAATCGAATTCCTTGTGCCGTGCGGTGCTGCTGGGACTGAGAACGACCCGGACCACTTCGGCCTCGCCGTTGGGGTTGGCGGACAGATAGTGAACCCTGCTCTTCGCATCCTCTCCCTTGGTGAGGTCATATTCCTTATCGCGGGTGACTCCGGTGACGTTAAACCGTTTGGCATAGCTGATACCGCTCTTCCCGTCGACATAGATCATATTGTAGGTGGTACGTTCGTCATTCTTCCGGAAGACGGCTACGTGGAGGATATCCTTGCCGATAAAAGCTTTGTCTGATACTTTGACGATCTTCATTTTACCGCCCTTCGTAAAAGCAATGATATCGTCCAGATCGGAACAGTCCGTGACAAATTCATCCTTTTTCAGTCCCGTACCGATAAAGCCTTCCGATCGGTTGACATACAGCTTGACATTGGCAATAGCGACCTGCTGCGCCTGGATGGCTTCGAATAGCCTCATTTCCGTCTTACGTTCGCGGCCCTTGCCATATTTCTTCAGAAGGTTATCGTAATAGGCTACAGCGAAATCCACCAGGTTATTGAGGTCATGTTTTACCTGTTTGATATCGGCTTCCAGCCCTTTGATCTGTGCATTGAGCTCGTCGATATCGAGCCGGTAGATACGTCTGACCGGTTTCTCCGTCAGCTTGACGATATCTTCGCGGGTGATATCCCTACGAAGTTGTTTGCGGAAAGGCTCGAAAGCCTTGGCGATGGCCGTGAGCACCTTTTCCCAGGTCTCGTGCTTTTTCTCCAGTTCTTTATAGATCTTTTCTTCAAAGAAGATCTTTTCCAGTGAGGTATAATGCCATTTTTCCTGCAGCTCGGCCAGCCGGATCTCCAGTTCCTTTTTCAGCAGGTCTTTGGTATGATCTACTGACAGCGTCAGTAATTCCTTAACCCCCAGGAATTGCGGCTTTTTGTCGACAATGACGCAGGCATTCGGTGAAATACTAACCTCGCAGTCGGTGAAGGCGTAGAGTGCATCGATGGTGATATCCGGAGAGATGCCGGGGGCCAGATCGATCTGGATCTCGACTTCCGCAGCGGTATTGTCGGTGACTTTCTTTATTTTGATCTTTCCCTGATCGTTGGCCTTGAGGATGGAGTCGATCAGCTGAGTGGTCGTAACCCCATAAGGGACGTCTTTGACGAGCAGTGTCTTTTTATCGAATTCCTCGATATGCGTGCGGACGCGGACCTTTCCACCTCTTTTACCATCATTGTAATTCGTCGTATCGATCATGCCGGCAGTCAGGAAGTCGGGGTATAATTCGAATTTTTTGCCTTTGAGATGTTTGATCGCCGCTTCGCAGAGTTCGCAAAAATTATGGGGAAGGATCTTGGTGGCGAGACCGACGGCAATGCCTTCGGCGCCCTGCGCCAGCAGGAGGGGAAATTTCATGGGCAGCGTGATGGGCTCATTCTTTCTTCCATCATAGCTGAGCTGCCATTCCGTGGTCTTGGCATTGAAAGCCACTTCCAGCGCGAATTTGCTGAGACGGGCCTCGATATAACGCGAGGCGGCGGCATCATCGCCGGTCCGGACATCGCCCCAGTTGCCCTGGGTATCGATCAGCAAGTCCTTCTGACCCATATTGACCAGCGCTTCGCCGATACTGGCATCCCCATGGGGATGGTATTGCATGCTCTGACCGATGATATTGGCCACCTTGTTGAACCGGCCGTCGTCCATTTCCTTCATGGAATGGAGGATGCGGCGCTGAACAGGTTTGAGCCCATCCTCTACGGCAGGCACAGCCCTTTCCAGTATGACATAGCTGGCATAGTCCAGGAACCAGTTCTTGTACTGACCCGTTACCCCGGATTCATTCTCGTGAAAATCGTCGGCTATTTTTATCTTGGCCATGGTCAAATTTACAGGTTTCGTTTGATCGGTAATAGGCTATTTATGGGTGAACTCGTCGATCCGGATGGGTTCGACGCGGACATTCTTCGCTTTTAATTCCTCGGCTGCAGCCTCGACATTGTCTACGGCAAAGGCGAGATGACGCAGCCCCTTGGCTTCAGGGTAGCTGCCACGTTCGCGGAATTCCGGGAAAGAGAACAGCTCAACCTGGTACTGGCCTGCGATCGCAAGATCCAGCTTGTAAGACTGCCTTTCGGCCCGATAGGTCTCCCGGATGATCTCGAAGCCCAGCACCTCGGTATAAAAACGTTTGCTGCTCTCATAGTTGTCCGTCAGAATAGCGATATGGTGGATACCCTGTATATTCATGATTTTTTTCCAATCTTCCCCAGGTGCGTATCCTGGAAGCCGCTGAAATATTTCAGGCCATAACCCATGGCCCTGTCCATGCTGGAATGTCCGAACAGGATCATACCCGCAAATTCCAGCGCAGGATGACTTGTGAACAGGCCCACCAGGTAGAGCGCAATAGCCACGGCCTTGTGATGAACGATATTGTAACCGATAGCCCCTACCCTGTTACCGCCCAGATAAGCCAGCATACTGAGATCCGGCGCGAGTATCCAGACCAGCCACCAATACCAGGCGTAGGGCAGACGGCTGAGCAGGACAATGCTGAGCAGAAACATCGCGCCTTCTTCCCACTTGATCAGCTGTTTCATGATGTGGCCGTTTGCTCTACAGATACTCCCGCCTTCGCCTTGATCTCGAAATCCTTCATGCCCTTCAACTCACCCTGCGCATCGAGCTCACCTGCTGTAATCAGTTGTTTCAGCCGCCAGAGCAGGTAGGCGTCTCCTGTCGTCTGCTTGGCTTTACCCAGGAACTGGTGGATCAGTTTATTGGCCTTGATCCAGTCGCCGGTAATGAATTTCTTTAATTCCTCGTCGTAGTAGTCATAGGAATACTGTGACAATTTCTTCCCGCCTTCAAGGATACGCACCCCCTTGTCTTCCTGGGAAAGCCGGGTCCATTCGTCCGGGTCGATCTCGAATTCGCTGAGCGTAATCGGCATGGCAAGATTGCGGGCTTTCAGGAATTCACGGGCCGGAATCTCGAACAACCAGGTCGGATAGAAGATATGACCCTTTTCGCTGATGAAGGGAAGATTATTGAGGTAAAGAATAAAGATCCTGCCCTGGAAGTCTTTCAATTGGCTCATCAGCCAGTAATATCCGCTGACGTCATGTTTGTTTTGCGCAGCCCAGATCCAGCAGATCTCGGCGGGATCATTTTGCAGACGTTGTTTCAGCTCAGCGACAGTCCTGTTATCATCGGCCACGCTGTCATTGTCGACGGCGCCGTCAATGTCTCCGCCTGCCAGTACTCCACGCCACCAGTTTTTACGCGCTTCGATGCCTTCCGAAGAGTAAAGCCCTGCCAGCGGGCCTACCGCAAAATCGTCAGCGATCACCAGCACATCTCCCTGCAATGCCCCATCCAGCAGGAAAGAGGCTTTTAACGCCTCGGCATCCTTGGGTTGAAATACAATATGGATCATACGATCGTGATTTAATTCTTTTTCCCTTTACCTTTTCTTACTTCCTTTAAAACTTTTTTATCTTCTGTCTTCAATCTTTTCTTTACTGCGCTTTCGTCTTCGGCAGCAGGTAAAGACTCCGGCTGAACTCCTCTTTGCACCAACATCTTTCGCACAGCCTTATTGTTATCAACATGTTCTTCAGAGATCATTTGCTCTCCCCTAAGATCTTTCTCCACTACATTATGACTTGTCAACTCCGTAGCGAAATCCTTGGCTTTGATGATCAGGGTTGGCAGAAAATCAGCCAATGGCTTATTGTCCGGAATAGCAAGCTTCTTTTTCATGCCTTGCGTGGAAAAACCTCCGAACAAAGCGTGATCACCTTTTGAACGGATGTACGCAAATCCTTTTTCATCAACCCCCCTTTCGAAAATAATCCCGGATAGTTTTTTCTCAGACTTAGACAATTTCTCCCGGGCAGTTACTCTTTCTATATCGAGTAACCGCTGTTCGATTAACTCTTGCTTACGGGTCTGGACCGCAAAGTACGTTTGCGCAAATGCGATCTCATTTTTAAACGGGTCGCCGTTCTGAGCAATCAGGTAACAGGCGTACCTTGTCAGTGCGATATCCTCTACTTCCCGTTGCGCACCTTTCGCCAATTCGATCATTTTGTTGGAATCAACAAAATGATCAGAGACTCTTTCACCGACATTGCGACAAGCTTCTTTTGCCTTGTCGATTACTTTGACAAAATTACGCCACTCAGAATAATTAAAGAGCAATTGCAACTCTCTTGCACTCCAGCATTCGACGTCTTTATAAATGTAGCAGGCTTGTTCAAACTTTTCAAACAACTCATGAATCAATTCTTTCTTCATATAAAAAGGTTTTCACAAAATAAAACCTCTTTAATAGTAAAATTCGGAGAAGATATCCACAACATGAGCCATACTCACGCCGCGTCCGGCCGGCTAAACTATGTCGTCGGAGGAGGCGTCTCCTCCGCCAAATCGAGCTCGATCTTCAGATTATTAATAATAAACTCCTGCCTTTCCTGGGTATTCTTGCCCATATAGTATTCCAGGATCTGCTGGATATGAGTCTCCGGCATGACCATGACAGGTTGAACACGCATATCTGCCCCGATGAAGCGAGCGAATTCATCGGGTGAGATCTCGCCAAGTCCCTTGAAGCGGGTGATCTCCGGCTTGTTGCCTAATTTCTTCACCGCTGCCTGCTTTTCCGTTTCATCATAACAATAATGCGTCTCCTGTTTATTGCGGACTCTGAACAGTGGCGTTTCCAGGATATAGACATGCCCGTTCTTCACCAGATCGGGGAAGAACTGCAGGAAAAAGGTCATCAGCAGCAGACGGATATGCATGCCGTCAACGTCGGCATCGGTAGCGATAACGATCTTATTATAACGAAGCCCTTCAATACTCTCCTCGATGTTAAGAGCATGCTGGAGCAAATTGAACTCCTCGTTCTCATACACGACTTTTTTAGTCAGCCCGAAACAGTTCAACGGCTTGCCGCGCAGACTGAACACNNGTGATGAAGATGGTGCTTTCCTTCTGCTTTTCCAGTATCTGTTCCTTATCCTTGCCGGTGGGCTCCTCATTATAGTGAAACCGGCAGTCTCTTAATTTCTTATTGTGAAGATTGGCCTTTTTAGCCCTTTCATTCGCCAGTTTGCGGACGCCGGCCAGTTCCTTGCGCTCGCGTTCGCTCTGTTCGATCCGCTTTTTCAGCGCATCGGCAGTAGATGGGTTTTTATGCAGGTAATTATCCAATTCCTTGGCAAGGAAGTCATTCACGAAGTTCTTCATGGAGATGCCGCCTTCGGCCATAGACTGACTGCCTAGTTTGGTCTTGGTCTGGGATTCGAAAACGGGTTCGACTACGCGGACGGAAATGGCAGCGGTAATGCTCTGCCGGATGTCGGCAGCCTCATAGTCCTTCTTGTAGAATTCCCGGATCACCTTGACGAAGGCCTCACGGAAGGCCTGCTGGTGTGTACCACCCTGGGTAGTATACTGACCGTTGACGAAGCTGAAGATCTCTTCGCCATAATCATTATTATGTGTAAGAGCGACTTCGATATCCTCCCCTTTGAGATGGATGATCGGATAGCGCAGCTCGTCTTCATTGGTCCGGCGCTGCAACAAGTCCAGCAACCCATTCTTCGACACATACTTCTTCCCGTTGAACAGGATGATCAACCCGGCGTTGAGGTAGCAATAATTCCACAGCTGGTTATCCATATATTCATGGATATAATGGAAGTTCTTGAAAACCGATTCGTCGGGGATAAAAGTGACCAGGGTGCCATTGGGCTCATCGGTCTTCGCCTCCTTGTGTTCTTTCGTCAGAACGCCTTTGGCGAATTCCGCCGTTTTTTCGCGGCCGTCCCTGAAAGCTGTGACCTTGAAATAGCCACTCAGCGCATTGACGGCCTTCGTCCCCACCCCATTGAGCCCTACCGATTTCTGAAAGGCCTTGCTGTCGTATTTCGCGCCGGTGTTGATCTTGCTGACCACATCCACGACCTTTCCCAGGGGTATGCCAC
>PMUF01000296.1 GCA_003167015.1 Chitinophagaceae bacterium
ATTGCGCTGGGCACGATGAGCGGGGGCTGGCGGATCGTCAAGACCATGGGCAGCCGCATCACGAAGGTCAGTCCGCTGGAAGGGGTCTGTGCCGAAACAGCAGGGGCCATCACTTTATTTTTTACCCAATACCTGGGCATCCCGGTCAGTACGACGCATACGATCACCGGCGCCATCGTCGGCGTGGGGGCTACCAAGCGAATGTCAGCCGTCCGCTGGGGCGTCACTATCAACCTCGTCTGGGCCTGGATCCTGACCATTCCCGTCAGCGCTTTGCTGGCTGCGGTGGTCTATTGGGTCATATGGCATTAACAAAATGGCAGCACCCTGGCATGGATTTTATAGCTAATTTTAGGCCCGGTCAGGAAATGAACAATAATAAAAGAATACATAAGCTCTTGTTTTACGCACTTCTGTGTGTCGTATACGGCGTATTCTTTTCCGTAGAGTCGTTCTACAATTTTGAGGGGCAGCCGAATCCAAAACAAAGTTTCGGGTATTCGGTCGTTAAAAGCCATCCTCTTCATTCCGGGGCATCTCCTAGTTTCCGGTTGAACAAGCGATATCACCAGGAAGATATTCCGCCTTGCCCTATTCTTGCTCCCGCCACTCCTGAAAGATATATCACGCCTGTGAGGATCGGATCTTATGGGATTGACCCGTTGCCTTCCGTTGCTATTGTCCACTATTCGTTGCGAGGCCCTCCTACTGCCGCCTAGTCTGACGCAACCCTATCTTTCATTCATAACTTATACTTTATTGTATGGTCACTTTCTGTATAAGAAAGGCGCTATGGGCTTGTAGCCTTCTGCTACTAGGTTCTTCGCTGACTCTATTGGCGCAACAGGCCCCGCCACAGCCCTATTCCTTACCTGCCCTGATCGATTCGGCGCAACGACATTTACCCGTGCTCCGTCAAAAAAAGGCCCTGGTCGATGCGGCGAAAGCGGGCATCCGCGATGCCAGGGATGCCTATCTTCCCAATTCTTTCGTAGGGGATGAAGTGATGGTGGGTTCGGACAATGCCTTGCCCGGATCTTACTATTCCTTCGGCCTGATACCCTCTGTCTCCAGCGGTGTCAATCCTGCCAACAATTCCCAAGCGGCGGGGGGTAATATGGCTTTCTTTTTCAATGAATATGACCTGGTGACCTTCGGGTTGAAGCGGGCCACGGTCCGCCGCGCTGAGGCAGACGAACATCTGAGCCAGGCCGATCTCGACCGGGAGATCTATCTGATGAAATGGCAGATAGCCAGGCTGTACCTCAACATCCGGAAGGGTCAGCTGCAGCAGGGCATCGATTCGGAAAACGTTAACCGCTATGTTCAGCTCTATACGATCATCCAGGCCGTTACACAGAATGGTATCAAACCCGGTGCCGATTCCTCACTGGCTATGGCCGAGCTCTCCAGCGCCCGAACGAGCTATAACAATGTTTATGGGCAGATCCGCCAACTGTATGCAGAACTGGGCTATTATACCGGCGTTGATCCTGACCGAGCCCTGGTTGACACTTCGAAGATCAGAGATAACCTGGCCGCCAGGAGGCAGGACGGGGTAAGCATGGGTCTGCCAGGTGGTCAGGACAGCGCCCGGGCGCTCAACCCGCTGATCGATTATTTTGACCAGGAGCGGCAGCTTTATCTCCAGACGGAAAACCTGGTGAAAAAGAGCTACCTGCCAAAGATCATGCTGACAGGCATCACCTGGGCCCGGGGATCCAGCATCGATTACCAGGGAAAATACGGATCCATTCCCGACGGCTGGGGTTATCAGCGGTATAACTATCTGGCCGGACTGACCTTTACCTACAACCTCTTCGACCTGGTGCACCGGCGGGATAAGGCAGCCATCGCGCGCAACGAAACCGTGGCGAGCGAATACGGCCTGCAGCAGGAGCAGCTGGACCTGCTGGATGTGAGCAATAAGGCTCAGCAAAGCATCCTAACGGCCGTTAAGAACCTGGGGGAGATCCCGATCCAGATCGGTGCCGCGCAGGCCGCATTCGACCAGAAGAGCGCCCAATATAAAGCCGGCATTATCAACCTGGTCGACCTCGTGACGGCCAGCTATGCCCTGTATCGGGCGCAGTCGGATTATGTCCAGGCGGTCAGCGACTGGCTCCTTGGCAACCTCGACAAAGCAGCCGCCAACGGTAACCTGGATCAATTCATTCAAATTCTTCAATAATTTATTCATGATACCAATAGCGTTAAGAAGGCCTATCACCATCCTGGTGATCTTCCTGGGCCTGATGTTATTCTCGGTAGTAGCGCTGAAGACGATCCCGATCGATATCTTTCCCAAGCTGAATGCCCCGACCATTTACGTGATCGAGCAGTATGGCGGCATGTCCGCACAGCAGATGGAGGGGTTCTTCGCCACCCGCATGGCCGATCAGTTCCTTTATATCAACGGGATAAAAAATATCGAAAGCAAGAATATCCAGGGTCTAACCATGTTGAAACTGACCTTCTATGAAGGGACGGAAATGGGAGAGGCTTCGGCGCAGGTGGCCTTGCAGGTCGCCAGGAGCCAGGCATTTTTTCCGCCGGGCGCCTTACCACCGCAGGTGATTCGCTTTGATGCCTCTTCCCTGCCGGTAGGTGAGTTGGTCTTCAGCAGCAAGAACACCAATCTGAAAGATATCTTTGATCTGGCCATCACCCGGATCAGGCCTTTGTTCGCGCAGGTGCCCGGCCTTACTGCGCCCCCGCCCTTCGGAGATAATGCGCGGTCGGTGCTGATCAATGTGAGCCCTGAAAAGCTCCGGATGTTCAACCTGTCGGCCGATGAGGTTGTACAGGCCATGGTGAGGAACAATGCCATGACCCCGTCCGGGAATTTGCGGGTAGACAGCATCATGTATATCACCAGTATCAACTCGCTGGAGTCGAAGGTGGAGCATTTCGGGGACATTCCCATCAAAAGCAATGGCACGACGACCATCTATGTGCGGGATGTCGCCACGGTGGCAGATGGGGCAGATATAACAGTAGACTATGCGCTGGTGAACGGCAAGCGGTCCGTCTATATTCCGGTCGTGAAAACCGCTGACGCATCGACGTGGGATGTGGTGCAAAACCTGCGGAAGCATATTCCCGAAATGCAGTCGCTGTTGCCGCCGGATGTCAGGATCAGCTATGAGTTCGATCAGTCGGTATTCGTCATCAACTCCGCCAAGAGTTTAATGGAGGAAGGGATTACCGGAGCCTTGTTGACCGGACTGGTGGTCCTCCTGTTCCTCCGGGACTGGCGCAGCAGCCTGGTTGTGATCATTACGATCCCGATTTCCGTCCTGGCGGCGATCTTCGGGTTGAAGATGGCCGGTCAGACCATCAATATTATGACCCTCAGCGGGCTGGCGCTTGCCATCGGCATATTGGTGGACGAGGCGACAGTCACGATCGAAAACATCCACCAGCACCTGGAGATGGGCAAGACCAAACGGCAGGCGGTACTGGACGCCTGCCTGGAAATTTCGTTCGCCAAATTGCTGATCCTGCTGTGTATCCTGGCAGTATTTGCGCCGTCCTTCGTGATGACCGGCGTGCCGCGGGCGATGTTCCTACCCTTGTCGATGTCCATCGGTTTTGCGATGATCGTCAGCTTTCTGTCTTCGCAGACGCTGGTGCCTGTCATCGCCGTCTGGCTGCTCAAGGTTAAGCCACATCCCGGTCATCAGCGGGGCGAGCACGAACATGCTGTTATGGCCCTGGACAAAAAGGAAGAGGCGGAGGTCGAGCGGCATCGTGCGGAGGAGGCAGCTCATCCGGAAGGCAACAGCTTTTTCGACCGGCTGAAGGCGAAATTGTTATCACGGCTGACAAAATGGATGCCCTGGCGGAAAGTCATTGTGCCCATTTATCTGGTAGTGGCTTTCGGCGGCGCCTTTGGACTGTATCTCCTCATCGGAAAGGACCTGTTGCCGAAGACCAACACCGGCCAGCTGCAGTTGCGCATCCGGGAGCCTGACGGCACCAGATTGGAGGTAACGGAGCAGACCACGAAAGGCGTGCTGGACGTCATCGACTCCACTGTTGACGGTCATATTGCCATTTCTTCCGCGTATGTAGGACTGGTGCCATCCAGCTTCGGCAGCAGCAACCTGTACATCTTTACCAGCGGTACGCATGAAGCGGTGATCCAGGTGAACCTCGACGAAAACTATAAGGTACAGATCGAAGATCTGAAGGAGGAGCTGCGAAAGAACATTCTGACGAAGTATCCCGATCTCCGGATTTCATTCGAGCCGATCGAATTGACAGATAAGATCATGGCGCAGGGCGCCAATACGCCCATCGAGGTACGGGTGGCCGGTAAAAACATTGATGAGATCAAAGAATATGCTGAGAGGTTGCTGAGGCATCTCCGGCAAATTCCTTTCCTCCGGGATGTGCAGATCGCTCAGCCGTTGAATTATCCCACGGTAGATATTAAGGTGGACAGGAACAAGCTGGCGCTGATGGGACTCGGCATCGACGATGTCACCCGCAGCATTACGGACGTCACGTCCTCCAGCCGGTTCACCGACAAGAATCTCTGGCTCGATAATAACAACCAGTATACTTATCAGACCCAGGTGGAGGTACAGGAATACATTATGAATTCGCTGGAGCAATTGAAATCGACTTCCCTGGTGAAAGGCCAGCCGCGGCCGGTGCTGACCGACGTGGCCACCGTGCGGGTGGATACGCTGCCTGGAGAATATGACCGTAGCGGTCCACGCCGATTTGTCACGGTGAGCGCCAATATGTATAAAAAGGACCTGGCATCCGCTACCGCAGCGATCCAACAATCCATCAAGGAAATGGGCGATCCGCCGGCAGGCCTCGTGGCCCAGATCATGGGTGAGTCTGCTTTGCTGGTCGACACGCTGGATTCACTGCAGACCGGGCTTCTCGCGGCGATCATTGTCATCATGCTGCTGCTGGCTGCCAACTTTCAGTCCTTCGGGCTATCGCTGGCCGTGCTGTCGTCCATTCCGGCCGTATTGCTGGGGGCCATGCTGATCCTGCTGGCCACAGGATCGGATATTAACCTGCAGTCCTATATGGGTTTGATCATGTCCACGGGTACCTCCGTAGCCAATGCAGTATTGATCGTCACCAATGCGGAGCATTTGCGGCATGAGTATAAAGACCCTTTCAAGGCAGCTGCCGTAGCCGCCAGCCTGCGGTTCCGGCCTATCATGATGACCACCATCTCGATGATCGTCGGAATGATACCGATGGCTACCGGCATAGGAGAAGCAGGAGACGAATCGGCGCCCCTGGGGCGGGCCGTCATTGGCGGGCTCGCTTGTTCGACGATTGCCTCTCTCCTGATCGTGCCCCTGGTGTATGGCTGGATCATGCAGCGATCTTCGCTGAGAGATCCTTCACTGTTGCCGGACAATGATCCGGACAATGAACCCGGTAATGATATTGAAAATACCTCTAAATAAAAATTGCTATGAACAAGATATTCATTTTGGTTATCCCGGTCATTTTGCTGGCTGCAGGCTGTTCTGACAACAAGGCCGCCAACACCAAACCGGCTCCTCCTGCTACCCCGCATTACCCAACGGCCACCGTCATGGCCCACCCGGTAGAACAGGCCATCAAGTTGCCAGCCCAGCTGGCAGCTTTTCTACAAGTAGACATTTTCCCCAAAGTAAATGGCTATGTTACGGCCGTGCTGGTGGACGTCGGCAGTCATGTCCGTCAGGGTCAGTTGCTGATGACACTGGAAGCGCCTGAATTAGTGCAGGCCACGGCTGAAGCCAAAGAAAAATATGCACGCGCAGTCGCCGATTATACGATCGACAAAGAGAACTATGAAAGATTATACGAGGCCTCCCATACTCCCGGCGCCATTTCGCCTATGGACCTGGCCACCGATCGGGCGAAAGCACAGGCTGACAGTGCGCTCGCCAATTCGGAAAAAGCCAACTGGCTCATGCAACAGGCTATGATGGACTACCTGAAAGTAACGGCCCCTTTCACCGGCGTGATCACGATCAGAAATGTCCATCCCGGTGCGCTGGTCGATGCGACCAACAAAAGCATTCCGATGCTGGAACTGAAACAGGTCGACCATCTCCGCCTGCAGGTAGATATTCCGGAGACCATTGCGGCGACCCTGCGGAAAAACGATACGCTGTCCTTTTCTGTCGCCGCGCTGCCCGGCCAAAGACTGACTGCGCGGGTTGCCAGGATATCGGATAACATCAATCAGC
Source organism: Chitinophagaceae bacterium (assembly GCA_003167015.1). GTDB lineage: Bacteria > Bacteroidota > Bacteroidia > Chitinophagales > Chitinophagaceae > Puia. The sequence goes on from PMUF01000296.1 coordinate 6,222, forward strand.
AATACCGGACGGAAAGGGTCGAGGCCGACGTGTATAATCATGATGAAGTGCTTGCACCGGGGATGTATGCCGATGTCATCTTCGATTCGAAAGGAAACAGGAATGCATTGGCTGTTCCGCCCGGCGCCGTGGTCACTTCCACTGAGGCAAAATACGTGATCGTGATCAGGAATGGGAAAACAGTCAAGGTGAATGTCAGCACCGGAAATGAGAATAATCAGCTGGTCGAGATCGTAGGCGACGTGAAGGCGGGCGAGCAGGTGATTACACCGGCAAACGATGAAATCAAGGACGGGATAGAAGTGCAATAATTGGAACCTGCGTTAAAACCGGCCGGCTCGACAAGAGATAAAAGCGGGGCGAGATCTGAACTAAAAGAAAGACCAGGCTGACCATGGCCGTCGAAGCGCTCTTAAGAGCAGTTCTATAATAATTTCCTGATTTACTAAAATGCCGTAGGTTTGCCGCATTCTATTTTTATTGTCTATGACTATACTAGTATTATCCGGATTATTGTTTCTTGGTGCACTGGTGGCGGGTCTGTTGGGCTCATTGACCGGGTTGGGCGGCGGCGTAGTGCTGATTCCTTTGCTGACCTTACTATTCTAGGTGGATATGCATTATGCTATCGGCG
>PMUF01000378.1 GCA_003167015.1 Chitinophagaceae bacterium
CGGACCAATAAGCTCTGGATGTTCCTGGACAAGGACTATAGCGTCAATAATCCGGTCGATAACGGGAACTACACCTATAACCAGGGCAATCTTCCGTCAACGATAGCGGTCCCACCCGGAGGCCAGGTAGCCGGATTTTACTTTATGAACATTGGTTATCCTAATGGAATGACAAACGTCAGCATAGGTTATTCCTGTTCTGCCCTTTAATTTTACTTTTTGGGAATAACAGCGGTCGCTTCAACTTCCAGCAACACATCATCCCTGAATAATTTATTGACCTGAACCAATATGCTGGTCGGTGGGTTTTTGGTGTTGATGAATTTATCCCTGGCAGTTCTTAACAGCGGGGTCTTCGACATATCTGTAAGATAAATACCGATTCTTACCAGGTCATCCATAGTGCCCCCGGCTGATTCGACGATGCCTTTGATATTGGAAAAAACCTGCTCGGCTTGCGCACTGAAGTCTCCTGCTCCAACCAATTGCCCCTGCTTATCAAAAGCTACCTGCCCCGAAATGATAACCATCCTGGCGGTGCCCAGATCGATCACCGCAGCCTGTGAATATCCTCTGGGGGTCGCTACCGAAGGCGGATTCAAAAACTTCACGGTCGATGAATCCTGCTGACACCAGCCCACTTTGCAGCAAAACAGCAATGGGATCAACAGCATTTTTTTCATCATATAAGGCTAATTTAATAGTTAACACCCACATTAAACCTCGCCGCATCCCCTTCCCCCAACTCGGCCGCCGCCGCATTGCTCAGCCTCACAGTCAGCCCGGCGCTCTCCTTCATGTCGGGTAGTTGTCCCAGCACTTTCGCATAAACACTCTTACCCGTCGAAGCATCCGAGACCTTGATGATCGTCCCGACCGCCACATTATTCATCAATGCATAATATTTGCCGTCCTGCCAGCCGCTCGAGCTCTTGAAGATCCCCGCCTGACCAGTCGCCGACTTACCGCCATCGCTGAAATCCGACTTGAAAGCCCCGCCATTGAAATGCGGAGCTAATTGCGCCGACGCCGTCGTCGTCGTCGCCGACCCCGCCGATCCCACTGACCCCGCCGCAGCTGAATTATCGGCAACCTTAGCCGCCGGTGGCTTACTGACAACAGGAGCAACGGCAGTAACAGGAGTACTATCCGCCGGTTTCTTAGTCACCGGTGCAGTCATTCCCCCATCAGCCTGTGCAGGCGTGCCAGTCTGCCCCGCCTTCGTTACACCCGCTCCGGCCGTCGTACCTGCGGAAGTCGTGCCCCCTGCAGGAGCCGTCGTCCCGGTGGGAGTCGTCCCCCCCACAGGCGCCCCCGCGATAGCCACGGCAGCCGTTCCCCCACCCGCCGCCAAAGCCGATAGCGCCGTCTTCACCTTCAGGTATCCCACGATCAGGTGCAGGCCCGGATGCAATTGCGCCCCTGTAATATGATTCCATTTTTCCAGCGTCGGAATAGGCACCTTATTGTGGTTGACGCTGATCCTGTACATCCACTCTTTTTCCTGTACGACATGCATGACGGGAACCAGGGTTTCCGCAGGTTTTTTCTGTCCGTCCTGAGAAAAGTTGGTGGCCGTCAACGGAATGCGCAGTGTCTGCCCTATAACCAGGGGTGTCATCGCAACCTTATTATAAGGCGCTAATTCTTTGGGATTGACATTGTACAGCCGGCCGATGCTATACCAGTTCTCCCTGGCCACTACCGTATGCTCAAGGTATAAAGTTCCGGTCTGTCCCTGGACGATTAGTTCATTGGGTTGGGATCGCGCAAACTGTACAAAAATGAAGCTAATCAGTAAAAGTACTGTCGCTCGTAAACGCATAGCATATTTTTTAATCAAGCTAACAACAAAGATGCGGAATTTTAAGACTCCCGCCTGAGTATCCGCCATTCTTTCGGGTAATAATTATTGATCCTGCCCTGCAACGCCTTGATCCAGCCCAGGTTGTGGCCTCCATATTGCACCAGCGTCCATCCCCGGTGCGTGACCGCCGGCCGCCATTCATCTTTTCGCAGATATTGCAGCGCCTCCTCCCTGGATAAAGACAGCGCCGGCAACGCCGGGTTGATCAGCATACTCAATGCCAGGTCATGTTCAGGGATAAATTCCTTCACCGATAATTTTCCCAGTGGCATCCCTGCCCGCTTCAGGTACAGACTGGATTGCAGCACAGGCAGATCGGCAGCCAGCTCCACGGGCAACCCGTAGATCAGTTCCTGGTGATGGAAGTAAAACAGGGGGGTCCCCGGCCTCATCCAGACCGCGATCCTTTCTTCATCCTTCCTCGCCGGTCTTTCCAACATCCCCTTTTTACGGGGAGCTGTAAACGCTGCTCCGCCGTTCTTTCGCAGGCAGGCGACAAAAAGTCCTTCCCCCTTCACCCTGTCGGGGTAAAAGCGATACCCGTACGCGCCGGATCGACCGGCGGTCTCCACAATCCCCCACTCCGGCGGCGTCTCCAGCCGGCAAGTCGTGGCTCCCAGGTCCTCCACGATCCAGTCGAGGATGTCTTCATTCTCTTCCCGCGAATACGAGCAGGTAGAATAGATCAGCAGACCATCCTGACGCAGCGATGGCCAGCAGTCAGCCAGGATACGCTGCTGCCGTTGATGGCATAGTTGCACATTCCCCGGACTCCATTCCGTCACCAGGTCCGGTTCCCGGCGGAAAAGGCCACTGCCGCTACAGGGGGCATCCACCACCATCACATCGAAATAGTTTTCCAGCCGGCTAAAATCAGCCGGATCATTGCTTGTGATGACCGTATTGATGCCACCCCATTTCACCATATTCTCTTCCAGTATATGCACCCGGTTACGGATCACCTCATTGCTGACCAGCAGGCTGTCGGGCGACAACAGGGATTGCAGCAGCGTGGATTTCCCGCCCGGGGCCGCACAGAGGTCCAGCACCCGTAAGGGACGCGAAAGGTCCGTGGTCTGTCGCAGAGCCTGCTCGAGGAACATGCTTGAAGCTTCCTGCACATAGTAAGTGCCCGCATGGAATAACGGATCGAAGGTAAAGGACGGCCGCTCCGGAAGATAATACCCGAAAGACGACCAGGGCACCCGTTCGACACCAGCCACCGTCCAGACGCTCCCGCCTCGTCCCGCATCGCCGGCACCCGCGCCCGCCGGTAAACCCGCATCCCCATCGCTCGCCGCGCCCTCGAACGTCCCATCCCTGTCGTGCCCGACCGCAGCGCTGTCGCTTCTGGTATCGGCCGTTCCCTCGAACGTCCCATCCCTGTCGTGCCCGACCGCAGCGCTGTCGCTTCTGGTATCGGCCGTTCCCTCGAACGTCCTCTTCCCCGGATTCACCCGAACGGAAGTCACCTGCGGCCCCGCCGCATGCACGCTTTCAAACGCCTCGCGGTCAAACCCCGGAAGTCCCTCAAGAGAAGAAAGTAATGTTGTTGGTAAAATAAATTGTCGATTTAAGCCGCAAATTTACAGATTCTTAATTTCCCCGATCAGATCCTGCAGCACCTTCTTCGCATCCCCGAACAGCATCGACGTCTTCGGCTGGAAGAAAAGATCGTTTTCGATGCCCGCATACCCAGGCTTCATAGATCGCTTGTTCACGATACAGGCCTTCGCCAGTTCCACATCCAATATAGGCATGCCATAGATCGGCGAGGAAGGATCGGTCTTGGCCGCAGGATTGACGACGTCATTCGCCCCAAGCACGACCACCACATCCGTGGTGGGAAATTCCGCATTCGCCTGCTCGAGTTCCAGCAGGTTGTCGTAGCTGACATCCGCCTCCGCCAGCAGCACATTCATATGACCAGGCATCCGGCCTGCCACCGGATGGATAGCATATTTCACCTCCACCCCCTTTTCTGTCAGCAGCTTCTCCAACTCATGACAGGCATGCTGCGCCTGCGCCACCGCCATGCCGTAGCC
>PMUF01000272.1 GCA_003167015.1 Chitinophagaceae bacterium
GTTTTGCGGTCTTGGCTCAACTGCGATCTTTCCGGTCCCGATGTACAGTTCCTTTTTAGGCAATGCCGCAAAGAAGCTGGCAGGCAGGCCGGTATTACGCGCCAGAATTTCGGGAGAGGTGTGGCTTACCCAATCTGTAATGCTGAAAGTTCCGAACTCAGAGAAATGTCCGCTGTCAAAACCTAATAAAAAATGGCATGGCTTATCACCTAAACATTGCAGCATGTGTCCATGTCCTTTCGGAAAATACCAGATATCGCCCTTTTCAAAATCATCTGTCAATGTCGTGCCATCGGGCGTAATGACCGTTGTGCGCACGCTGCCTTCCAGGATATAAGCCCACTCTGCAGCTATGGAATGCCAATGCATTTCGCGAAAGCTGCCCGGGTTTAAATGCATGGAAACGCCTGCAATACTCTGCGAGATGGGGAATTCCTCGACGGTGGCTTCCTTCGCTGTCCCGCCCGGACTTTCGTACCCTTTGCTGCCATGCTCGATGTCATAAACGAAATCTTCCAGTTCCTCCGGCGCAGGAGAAGCTGATTTGACCGAAGCCCCGGATGCCGCCTCCGCCGTACCCGGAGTTAATGCGCCGACAGTGGAAGCCGCTGCCACCAGTCCGGCAGTCGATAAGGATGCTCTGGAAAGAAACGCTCTTCTTGTAGTTCCCATATTGATGATTTTAGAGCACAAACCTAGAGAAGAAGTTCGGCAATTCCAAATAAAACATCAGATGTTTAATAAAACATCATACCTTTAGAGGGCGTATTTATAGCTATAAGACAAAACATCGTATGTTTGTACCAAGGAAATAATGTAGGACAGATCCATGAAACTTTACGACAAGATCGTTGATGCAATAAAGGAAGATATTTCTAAGGGTAGGTATAAGCCGGGTGAAAAGATACCTGCGGAGCCGGAACTGATGAAACGCTATCATGTGGGCAGGTCAACAGTCCGGGAGGCTATTAAAACATTGGCGATCTCAGGGATACTAAAAGTGCAGCAGGGATCGGGGACTTTTGTGAATAAAAGTTTCCAGGGTGTCAGCATGGAGCAAAAACTACGGCGCGGTGATTTTGATGAGATCAACGCCGTGAGAGCAATACTGGAAAAAGAGATCGTTAAACTGGCTACCATCCACCATACAGAAGAACAATTATCTGAACTACAACAATGCCTGGAGGACCGCAAAGCAGCTATTCAGATGGAAAAGCCCCTCGAATGCGTAGATGCGGATATCCGGTTCCATATGGCTATTGCAAATGCAGCAGGGAATAGCGTGTTATCAGACCTCTACTACACTTTCACTTCAATTATACGTAATTTTTTCTCCGAAAGAGAGGCCCACGGGATCAGCCATTTCGCCATGAATCATTATTTGCATGAGCGACTATATAAAGCGATAAAGAGCAAGAAGATCAACCAATCACAGCTGGCGCTCCAAAATATCCTGGAGAATAACTATTAGCGGTCTCTGTCACCGGCCGGGATACCGCCCTGGCAGGCCCTGAGGTGGCCGATGCCCGGATTACAAATTTGTCGATGAATCGGCTTGATTTGTCGAAAAGATTCCCATGGTTGTCCGGATCAGCCTAATTTTTCCCCATCCAATTTTCATCACCATAAGCTAACAAAAATGAAAAGCTCAATCCTCATCATCTTTATTCTTTGTTCAGCAAAATGCTATTCTCAACAAAATTCCGGAGGGGCGAAAGAAGATATTAAAAAGGTATTAGCTACCTATATGAATTGCCTCATCAATAAAGACAGCACAACCTTCTGCAGTCTTTTCGCTATGGACAGCGTCTCCTTTTTCGGGGTGAATGCGACAGAGACTTACAAGGAATACATGCAGAAATATCCGAATGCCCGACTTATCCTGAAAGACAATTATAGAAATTTCATCCGATTTGTTGCGTCATCGAAAAAAAAGGCCGAGGAAAAATACAGTAATGTAAATATCTGGAACGATAACACCATCGCAACACTTACCTTCGACTATAGTTTCTGGATAGACGACAAGGAAACGAATTGGGGGATAGAAACCTGGCAGCTCTTGTTCAACGGAAAAGAATGGAAAATAATGAGTGCCTTGTTTTCCTATAATGATCAACATATTACGCCGGACCCCGATCAGAAAAATTAGCGGATCTCCAACTTATAGGCCATTCCTTTTATCTTTATTAAGTGCCATCTCCTTCACCTCTTTCCAATCAAAGGATTTGCCTTCTCCCCGAAGGTACTTTTGCCTTTCCTCTTGGACAAGTTGCTTACGCAAGTCTATAACATCGGTTTCTTCCCGCAAACCGACAAAATTTTTGGCAACATTTAACAGCGATTCCTTCTGGCCCAGAGAAAGTCTCAGCCAATATTGCATGAATTCATTATCTAATCCTGAAGCTGCTGCCATAAAAAGGTTTTTACAAATTTACTCCGAAATTATTCTTAATCCAAACTAGGATGAATTTGATAATCAACATATTGTAGATCCAGTTCATTCTCATTTGAAAACCATATGCGAAATATAACCTATTTTAATGGATATCTTTAGGCATGGCAGGAGAAAAAGACTTGGATAAACTCTTAAAAACCATAAAGCCGGAACAGCATCCGGGTGACTATGTTTTTTGCACGGTGGAAGATCTTAGTAACGTGCCCCCCGCCGAGGCTATTCTAATGTTCAGAGAGAAAGAAGGGATTACGGTTATTGTCAGGAAAGAGATTGCCGATAAATTAGGATTGAACTATTCTTTTGTTGCCGGCTGGATCACCCTGACTGTACATTCTTCGCTCGAAGCAGTCGGATTGACGGCTGCTTTTTCAAAGGCACTCGCCGGGAATGGCATCAGCTGCAATGTCGTGGCGGCTTTTTATCATGATCATTTGTTTGTGCGACAGCAGGATACGGCTACAGCAATGGAGATACTAAAGGGATTGTCTGCATGAGCAAGCCAGTTTCCTGAGCCTCTATTTCTATTTATTCAATCGTCCTCACCGGATTCCCGGAAAACCCGGGCGTGATCACCTTTTGAATACCTGAACGCGTCACATGACTCAGGATCACCGGCACATTATTATTCGCCTTCCCTATGGTAACAGTATTCAGATCCAGCTTATTCACGTCATCGAAGACAAACGCAGGGCGGAAATCCTTTTCCGCCGCTCTCACCGTAATATTCTTCATTGTCAATCCATCCACATGCCGGACATAAAACCCCCAGGACGGCAATTCGCCGAACATGGAAAACTCAGGATAGCCGGTCTCATTTTCTCCGACATCTTTCAACCGGTTCAGCGGAATGATGGCAAGACCGTCATTCCCGCGGCCGGGGAATGTGATCTCTATATTTTCCAGCGTGACATTTTCCACGGGATGCCCGGGAATTCCTGTTATAGAACAGGGAAAGGGATTATGGAAGAACGGTAGGTCGGGGCCGCGCAGATCATAGTTTTTATCCGGGCGGTCAAATGGTATCTGGACTTTCACATTCCTGATGGCCACATTGCGCAGCATGCCTGCTTTTCCATTTTTGTTCCGTTGGCCCAGCCTGATAAAAATACCATCTCCTGTGTTGGTGGCCACGATATGATCGATATCGATGTCTTCAAGATCTCCTCCGTCCACCGACTCGAGAGCAATGGCCGAACGAAACGTATCGAATACGTAGATATTTTTGACCCGTACTTTCTTAAAACCTCCGACAGACGACGTGCCTAACTTAATGGCGCTACCACTCGATCTGACAGTACAATCGGCGATATAAATATCTTCGTTCCAATGGTCCGCCCCATCTTCCGACTTCAGGCAAATGCCGTCATCGGCCGAGTTGACAAAACAATGAGTGATCCGTACCTTCTTACAATCGGCGATATCGATGCCGTCATTATTCCAATAGGCGTCGCTCTCCACACGGATACTATCGATGACCAGCCCTTCACAGAGCCGGTAAGTCTGTACCCAACCACACGCATTCTTCACCGTGATCCCGGAAACACGCACATTTTTGCAATCCGATATCTTAAGATCACCGGGCCTGCTCTCGGGTCGCTTTCTTCGCAGGTTATATTGGGAACTGTCTAATTTACCGGCATAGAACAGGCTATCCAGGTACAAGGCCAACTTACGCCCCTGCCCGTCGATCGTTCCTTTTCCGGTAATGGAAATATTTTCCTGCCCCTCGGCAAGAATAAATGCCAGGTGCTGATAATCGGCCGGGTTGATGCTTCCCAATATAATAGCCCCCTCCCGGAGTTGTAAGGTCACATTCGACTTTAAGACCAGCGTGCCCGAAAGGAACCTGCCTCGTGGGACTACCACCACCCCACCCCCCATGGCTGTGGCCGAATNNCCCCTCTCGCGCCGAAAGACACCACATTGAGCATTTTTTCGCCCGACTTTCCATTGGGGATAAAGCCAGGCAATCCAAACAGGACAAACATCGAAAATCTCAGGAAATTGATCATATATACGTTTATATCCATACCGCCAATATCTAGATGCCGGGAGGTTGTCATCAAAAAAATCAAATAACAAGCAATACCTCGATAATACTGGTATTGTCCATGATAAATCGGCTAATACTTAAACTTGGCTGGATTACGCTTGGGATGCCAGAACAGCAGAACCACAATTTGCTTCTTTCTTGGCTGATAATGGTAGACTATATGTGTGTGCTTATTGATAATACCGATCCGTACATTCTTCCTTTTAGTAGAAGGACGGCACATTTCCGGATAACGCTTTAAATTCGAAAGGAGATCTACGGTTTGGTTGACAAACTTACCTACTTCCTTTTCTGTCCATTTAGTCTGCAGGTATTCGATGATTTTACTAAAAGAGGTCTTCGCACTGTCGGTCCATAGGATCTCACCGACTACTTCTTCAGCCATTTTTTATACTTTTTCATTACCGTATCCTGCGGCGTCAGCTTCCCCGCCTTCATTTCAGTTAAGGATTTATCAATGGCATCTTGCTGTTCCTTGCCGATTTCATCCCACCAATCTTGCTGCTCTGCTGCAAAAGTCTTGACTACACCTAAAACAGCCTGTTTCTGCTGATCGCTTAGGCGTGGCAAATATTGCGCAATTTCCCGATCTATAATTCTGGCAGTTTGCATAATGATATTTTATTCAAATTTAGCCCAAAAACTCAGTGTATCCAAGCGGAGGATCGAAGAAGGTGCCAGTGTGCAAAATACTAATCAAGTGCATGATAATCAGTATATTGAAAGTGAGGCTCATTTTCCCCCTCTCTGTAGATGAATCTTGCGCCCCGGCGTAGCGGAGCTACAGGGTCGACCCCTTAGCAAAGCGCCTCAAACAAAATTTCCGCCGGATGCAGCGCCTTTCTCCCGGTCCCATCTTTGACCTGGTGGCGGCAACTGGTGCCGGACGCCGCAATGATCGTAGTTTCCGGCTCACCCTTAATGGCGGGGAACAGCACAAGATCACCTATCTTCATCGAGACGTCAAAATGCTCCCGCTCATACCCGAAAGAACCTGCCATCCCGCAACACCCGGTAGGCAATACCCGGACGGAAAAGTTTTTCGGCAGGCTTAGGATGTCGCTCGCCACGTGCATCGATGACAATGCCTTTTGATGGCAATGGCCATGCAGGATGATCCTCCTGCCAGAAGTAATGAAGCTACTTTGTCCCACATTCCCCCTCTCCATCTCCCGATGAAACCACTCCTCGAACAGGTAAACATGCCGGCTCAGTACCTCCGCCTTTTTTTGCAAGTCGCCATCGAGAAGGCTCTTATATTCATCCCGAAACGAAAGGATGGCCGAAGGTTCAATACCGACCAGCGGCGTCTCTTCCCCAATGAGATCGTACAGCGCATTCACATTTTGCACTGCACAGACCCGCGCCTCCATCAGCATACCTTTGGACAAGTAAGACCTGCCGCTATCCGTATGCTCGGGGATGATGACGGTATAGCCCAGTCTTTCCAGCAACAGGATCGTCTTTTTTCCGGTTTCGGCGCCATTGTAATTGGTAAATTCATCGCAAAACAGGTAAACCGTTTTCCCGGGCTTAATCGTTCCGGCACTCGCCCTATCCCCCACCCGGCCCCGTCTCATATGCCAATCCTTTACCGTCAGGCCAGCCACTTCCGGCAGGGACCTGTCAACATGAAAGCCTAATACCCGGTTGATCATCCGGCGAAAAAACCGGTTCCTGCCCAAAAAATTATAGATCGGTGCCACGGCCGAAGCCAGCTTCATTTGCTGGCTGAAAGCGCCGACCATCCTGGTGCGGAAAGAAATGCCGTTCTCCTTTTGATAATGGTATAAGAACTCCGCGCGTAACTTCGTCACATCGACAGAAGAAGGACATTCCGTCTGGCAACCCTTACAGGCCAGACAGAGGTCGAGAACGTCTTTTACGATGTCGGCTTCTTTACCCTTCCCGATGATCTCCGGTCGTGTAGTAAGATATTGCCGGAGCACATTGGCACGGGCACGCGTAGTATCCTTCTCATTGCGGGTTGCCATAAAACTCGGGCACATAGTCCCGCCGGTGATATGCGTCTTACGGCAATCACCGGAGCCGCTGCATTTCTCTGTCAGGCGCAAGATGCCTTCTTCCGCCGAAAAATCGAACACGGTGGAAGGGCCACGCTCTTTTTCAGCATGCCCTTTCCCGGAATACCGGAGACTCGTCAGCATATCCGGCGTACCCGTGATCTTGCCCTTATTGAAGACGCCCTGAACGTCGAAGATATTTTTTACTTGTTTGAACAGATCGTATACTTCCGGGCCCATAACGACAGGAATGAACTGGCCGCGTAGCCGCCCGTCGCCGTGTTCGCCGGATAAGGAGCCCTTGTATTTTTTGATGAGCGCAGCGGTTTCGGTGAGAATGTCTTTGAATAGCTGCTGGCCCGACGCCGACTTCAGATCGATCATCGGTTCCACATGTAACTCGCCGTCCCCGGCGTGGGCATATATAGAATACGGCGTATCACGCCTCGAGAGCAGGGATTCCAGCTCACCGATATAGGCCGGCAGGTCTTCTACGGCTACGGCACAATCCTCAACCAGGTTCACCGGCTGCGCATCTCCTTTCAAATTCCTCAGCAGGCCGAGTCCGGCCTTCCGCAGATCCCATGCGGTCTTTGTTTCGTCGCCCGTCAATACCGGGTACGCATAGCCAATGCCGGCAGTGGTAAGCGCTGCAATCAGTGTATCGCATTTCTGCCGGAGTCCGTCGCTGCTGTTATCGAAATACTCGACCATCAGGATCGAATTGGGCTCGCCGACAAGGAAAGACCGGTTTTGCACTTGCCCGGCGTTGCCGAGCGCCTGTGTCAGGATGACGTGATCCACCAGTTCCGACGCAGCGCATCCCGACTGCACCGCGATGAGATTGGCTTGTAGCGCCTCCTGCAGGGAAGTACAATGTATCGCCACCATCCCCACCTCTTTGGGCGGCAGATCGATCAATTTCAATTTGGCCTCTGTCACGAAACACAGCGTACCCTCTGAACCCGCGATCAAATGGCTGAGATTGATCCGGCCGGAGTGGTTCAGCTGATCGACGAGACTATCCAGGGCATAGCCGCTATTGCGGCGCGTCACAGATCGCTTCGGGAAATTCGTAGCGATCAGGGATTGATTGGTTCCGTCTTCTATAATGGATAGAATCTCGGAATAAACCCGGTGTTGTTGCCGGGCTGTCTCAGCATCGACCGGACCAAAGATCATTTCTGTTCCGTCGGCCAGGAGGACCGTGACCTCCAGGAGATTATCCCTCGTATTTCCCCATATCCGGGAGTGCAGCCCACAGGAGTTGTTCCCGATCATCCCGCCGATCATTGCCCGGCTGGAGGTGGATGTCTCCGGGCCAAACATCAGTCCCATGGGCTTCAGTAAGGCGTTGAGATCATCCCGGACCACTCCCGGCTGTACCCGAACCCATTTTTCTTGTGGATTGACCTCCAGGACGGCGTTGAGGTATTTGGAAACGTCGACGATCAGCCCATGACTGACGACCTGACCTGCCAGAGAGGTCCCCGCGGTGCGCGGCACCAGGGTCAGCCCTTGTTTCCCGGCGAAGGCGATCAGCCGTTGAATATCCGCTGCATCCTTTGGGATGGCCACGCCTGCCGGCATTTCCTGGTACACAGAGGCATCGGTGGAATAGGCCATTCTTACAGCCAGGTGTTCGATAGTATCGTTAAAATACAGTTCCCCGGAATATTCCCTTGCCAAAGTGCTAAAATCGACGGCCATTCATTCAGCGTTTTCAGCAAGGTAAAGAGAATAACGGCCAAAAAATCATCCCTTCTCTCTATGTAGGATCCGCAGCGCTCTCCATATCCCATTATTCTTCAAACCCAGAATTTTCGGATCTTACTGGAGAGGATAGAAGGCACTTTTGGGGGAGACGTATGGCCAGAGTTAAGCAGGATTCCTTTTAATGGCCGGGAAAGAGACTCGATAGCATAGACAACTGCATCGGCATGACCGGGACAGTCGACGTGAAAGCTATACATTTCGAGTACGTCGAATTCCTCCGAAATATCGTCTTTTTGCCGATGGGTGTCGAAATATCGAGTGATCGATCCGATCAACCAGCGGCTTTCTGTCAGGATTGTCCCTCACCTATTTGCCGGCCTTGCAAGAAGGAGAAATGCAATCGTTTGCGCGGGAATTATCATTAATTTTGGTTAGATTTATCTAATCATATGCAGCTCCGCGACCTTGCCATCATCCTGACCATTGCCGGCGCAATATTCTTCGCGTCTTCCTGTTTCCGCCATCATGGCGGCGCGGAAACATCCGGGAGTCTTCCGGACAAGGTCAGCTATAACTTTGATATCCGCCCCATCCTCTCGGATAAATGCTTCAAATGCCATGGCCCCGACGCCACACACCGCGAGGCACATCTGCGCCTCGACATCGCCGACAGCGCCTACGCTCCATTAAAGGTGACAAAAGGCGCCTTTGCCATCGTGCCCGGTAATCCCGAAGCCTCCCTGCTCCTGAAACGCGTGGCCTCCGCAGACCCGACCTTCAAAATGCCGCCGCCGGATGCCCACCTCGGGGCCTTCTCGGAGTATGAACAAAAACTGTTCACCAAATGGATCAGGCAAGGCGCCAAATATGAACGGCACTGGGCCTTCACTCCCCCGGTAAAAAGCCCTTTGCCGCCGCTGAAAGACCAGGAAAAGGCCAACAACGCGATCGATTACTTCGTCCTCGACAAGCTTCGTAAGAATGGCCTCGCCATGAACCCCGAAGCGGATAAGGAACGCCTCCTCAAACGTGTCTGTCTGGATATCACCGGCCTGCCGCCATCCCTCAA
>PMUF01000492.1 GCA_003167015.1 Chitinophagaceae bacterium
AACTTCTTAACGCTGATGCAATCGAACACTGAATCCCTGGGCACGATCTTCGACCCCACACCTTCACAGCTGAAAGGAAATATTCAGTGCCTGACCAACCCGAACGAGCCGGTGGTCGGGTATGTGTCAGCCGGAACGGTGCAGCAGCAGCGGATCTTTATCAAGAATAGCCAGGTGCCGTACTGGCATTATGCTTTTCTCTGCGCAGCGGCTGATACGCTGGTGAAACCGCCGGATTCCGCTCACCTGAAAATTTTCTTTGACGAATATGGTTATATCCCGTTGTTCGCGGATCTATCACCGACCGGAAGCCTGATCGGATGGTATGCCAACTTCCCGGCTTGTATAGACTGCAGATTGCAGGGAGGGACTACCCAGGAACCGTCTTTCTGGCCGAATTGAAAATAAAATGAAATAAATATCATTCACGAATGAAGCAGCAGATACCGGTAACCTTTCTTCTTCTTTTTCTGGCCATGCGGCCGATATTTTCCCTGGCGCAAGAGCCGGTGCCGGCAGCAGTGAAGAGCGACCTGGCCGAATACCATGCACAGCGCCTGGAGGAGAAACTATATGTGCATACGGATAAGGAGTTCTATCTGGCGGGCGAGATCTGCTGGTTCAAACTGTATGTGATGGATGCGGGCCGGCACCGGCCGCTCGATCTGAGCAAGGTAGCCTATGTCGAATGGCTCGATAAAGACAATCATCCAGTCCTTCAGGCCAAGATCGGTCTCAGCCAGGGACATGGAGACGGATCTCTTTACCTGCCGCTGACCCTTCGTTCAGGAAATTACAAACTGAGGGCCTACACCAATTGGATGAAAAACTATGGCGTAGACTGGTTCTTCGAAAAGATGGTGACGGTAGTCAACGCCCGTAAATCGGCAGAGACGCCTGCTGCACCGGTTCCCCTGCAATACAGCACCGTCTTTTTCCCTGAAGGGGGCAACCTTGTGCAAAATATTGCCAGTACCGTAGCTTTCAAGGTCACGGACCAATATGGGCGGGGTGTCGACTGCAGCGGTGTCATAACGGAAGATGACCAGGATACCGTCGTCCGTTTTCGCCCCTGGCGGTTCGGTATCGGGCATTTTATCCTGACGCCCCGTGCCGGCCATCGTTATCGGTCAACTGTCAGGCTGGCCGACGGAACGGCCATCAGTACGTTGCTGCCATCGGCCTATCCGGGGGGAATGGTGATGAGTGTATCGGAAGAAGATACGGCCCATTTGAGGGTCAACGTGCAGTCTACCGTGCCGGGCTCCGACATTTACCTGATAGCCCATACGCGGCAGTCCGTCAAACTGGCTGAAGGCGCTACGCTGAAAGAAGGGAAAGCCAGTTTCCTGGTGGATAAGCATAGTTTGGGGGAAGGGATCTCCCATTTGACCCTGTTCAATGCGGAACGGCAGCCGGTTTGTGAAAGACTGGTTTTTACCTTCCCGTCGCGTCGCCTGCATATCGGGATCAGCATGGATAAAGAAAAATATGCTACGCGAAAACCGATCCGGCTGCAGATCGGACCCGCAGGCGGTGATGACCGGCCGCTGAAGGCTGACTGTTCTCTTTCCGTTTTTCGGGTCGACTCCCTGCAAACAGTTCCTTCGGGTGATATCAGCAGCTATCTCTGGCTGACATCCGATTTGAAAGGAAAGATCGAGTCGCCGGCGTATTATTTCGATCATCCGGAGGATGGGCAAGCCATCGACAACTTAATGATGTCTCATGGCTGGCGACGGTTCCGCTGGGAGGAAGTGTTGCATCGGATCACCCCTTCCTTCGATTTTCCCCCTGAGTACAATGGCGCCATTATTTCCGGGAAGATCGTAGATACCCGGACAAGCGGCGGGACAGCGAAATTTGTACAGGGATATCTATCGGTGCCGGGCACGCGCACCCAATTCGCATCGGCCTTTTGCGACAGCATGGGACAGATAAAGTTCGAGATGAAGGATTTTTATGGCGGCCAGGAAGTGATCGTCCAGACGGATCCCTCCGTAGACAGCATTTTCCGGGTGGATATTACCAATCCTTTCTCGGAGAAGTATACGGATGGGCTATTGCCGCCATTCATTTTTCCTTCCTACGACTCCGCTGTCCTGGCGGAAAAAAGCCTGGACATGCAGGTGCTGAACCGCTATGGCGGGGAAAGGCTCAAGCAGTTCCGGTTGTCCGGCGTCGATACGAATGCCTTCTATCTGTATCCTGATCATTCCTACCTGCTCGATGATTATACCCGGTTCACGACGATGGAAGAAGTGATGCGTGAATACGTGGTCATGATGCTGGTGAAAAGGAGAGGCGGCCATTACCATCTGCCGGTCTTCGACTTGCCGAACAACAGCTTTTTTGACGCCGATCCCCTGATCCTGCTGGACGGGGTGCCCATTTTCAATATTGACAGTCTCATGGTGCTGGACCCCCTCAAGTTCCGGCGGCTGGATATGGTGCAGCGGAGATATTTCCTGGGGTCGACCAGTTACGATGGCATCATGAACTGGATCACTTATAAGGGTGACCTGGGTGGTTATGTGCTGGACCCCCATGCCACTGTACTGGACTATGAGGGGTTACAGCTGCAAAGGGAATTCTACTCCCCGTCTTATGCAACGGAAGAACAGGCAGGCAGTCACCTGCCGGATTTCAGGAATGTCCTGTACTGGTGCCCTGCGGTTTCCCAGGATTCAACGGGCAAATCGACGCTGAGCTTTTATTCCTCCGATCTTCCGGGTAAATATATGGTGGTAGTGGAAGGGTTGACGGCCGACGGCGACGGCGGCAGCGGGACCGCGGTTTTTGAGGTAGATTAGCCGGGTCTCAATACATTCTCAACAGGATCTTCCCGATATGACTGCCATTTTCCATCAATTGCTGGGCTTCTGCCGCCGCAGCCAGCGGAAGGACGCGGAAGATCACCGGCTTCATGGCCCCTCTTTCGATCAGTGGCCAGACATGCGCCTCCACATCCGCAGCAAGGGCTGATTTGAAGGCGGTATCCCGGGGCTTCAGCATACCACCGGTGATCACCAGCCGTCTGCTCATGATCACGCCGATATCTATGACGGCCTGTTTGCCGCGCATGGAATTGATAAAGGACATCCGGCCTTCTTCACGCAGCAGGCGCAGGTTCTTCAACGTGAAATCCCCGCCCGTCATGTCCAGGATGACATCGATGCCCGTGTCCCGCCATTCCGCCTCGAAATCCTGAGTTTTATAGTTGACGGCCCTTTTTGCGCCGAGGGCCTCGCACCACCGGCATTTTTCATCCGTTCCTGCAGTAGTATAGACATGGGCGCCAAAAGCCACGCCCAGTTGGATGGCCGTTATCCCGATGCCGCTGCTGCCGCCATGGACCAGGAAATTTTCCCCGGACTGCAGCCGGCATGTCCGGAATACGTTGGACCATACTGTCAGCACTGTCTCCGGGAGGCTGGCCGCCTCTTCCAGGCTCCATCCCTTCGGCACCGGCAGGCATTGACCGGCCGGGACCGTCACATACTCCGCATAGCCGCCTCCGGTTACCAGTGCACAGACGGCGTCGCCTGGCCGCCACCGGTTTACGCCCGGTCCACAGGATTCGACGGTGCCGGATACTTCCAGCCCCGGAATCTTTATATCGTCGTCCCCATACGACATAGACATTCGGGAATAGATATCACTGCGGTTCAGGCCGGCTGCCTTTACCCGGATCAATACTTCCCCGGCGGCAGGCTCCGGCCGCTCAAGGTCCCTTAGTTCCAACACTTCAGGCCCCCCT
>PMUF01000520.1 GCA_003167015.1 Chitinophagaceae bacterium
GAGCGGTCCCGCACTTTCAGGTAATAGACGTGGTTCTTGAATGCAATGGCCGATGCCGGCAATGATACTGCCGTAATCAGCTCAGTCCGTTCCAGTGTATTGTCCTTTTCCGGGTGATCTCCCGGCAAACGATGGAACTCCCCGAACGGGATCGCCCGTTCCCCCTTCGGTCCTTTCACATGCACCACCGCGTCCAACGCCACCATCGCCACATTCATATCGCTCGGGTTCACCGCGATGCAATGGTCGCTGGCCCCAAACAAGGCGTGCATCCGGTTATACCCTTCCAGCGCTCCGCAGCCGCTGCCCGGCGCCCGTTTATTACAAGGCATCGCCGTATCGAAGAAATAATTGCAGCGCGTCCGTTGCATCAGATTACCTCCTACCGTCGCCATATTGCGTAGCTGGGGAGACGCCCCCGCATTGATCGCCAGCGACAGCAAAGGGTAATCCTGCAACACCAGCGGATGATCCGCCACCTCGCTGTTCGTTGCCAGCGCCCCGATCCTGAGGGACCCGTTTGCCGCCTTTTCCACCGATTTCAGGGGCAGCGGATTGATGTCTACCAGCCGTTCCGGCACCACCACCCCCATCTTGATCAGGTCGATGAGGTTCGTGCCCCCCGCCAGCAAGTGCGCCTGCGGTTCCTTTACCAGCGATTGAATCGCCCCAGCCGCCGCCGAAGACCGGGTATATTGAAATGGGTTCATACCTGATTGTTTTTGACTTCCTGGATAGCTTTGACGATGTTGGAATAGGCTCCACAGCGGCAAATATTGCCGCTCATAAACTCGCTGATCTGTTCTCTCGACTGCGTGCGTCCTTCCTTTACCAGCGCCACCGCCGACATGATCTGCCCCGACGTGCAATATCCACATTGGAAGCCATCGTGTTTAATAAAAGCCTCCTGCATCGGGTGGAGTTGGTCCCCGCTCGCCAGGCCCTCGATCGTCGTGATCTTCTTCCCGTCGTTCGTCACGGCGAGACTTAGGCAGGAGTTGATGCGGACACCGTTAACATGCACCGTGCAAGCCCCGCATTGCCCGCGGTCGCAGCCTTTCTTAGAGCCCGTCAGATGCAGTTCTTCGCGGAGCAGGTCCAGCAGCGTCACCCGGGGTTCCACCTTTACACTATGCGACACCCCGTTCACCTCCAGCGTCACCGGGATCTTTTAGGCCACGTCGGCAAACTTTTCATCCCATTGATTTTCCGCCGCCCTGACGATCGTGCCCGGCGACAGTGCAATAGCCGACAACAGCGAAGACTGTTTGAGGAAATCGCGACGTGAACCGCTTAATACCCCATCTCCGACCCGCTGCTTTTCCGGCTGCTCCGGATCTTTTCCAGGTTTTGTAGACATACGACAGTAGATTATTGTATACCTCCAATT
This sequence comes from Chitinophagaceae bacterium, assembly GCA_003167015.1. Taxonomy (GTDB): domain Bacteria; phylum Bacteroidota; class Bacteroidia; order Chitinophagales; family Chitinophagaceae; genus Puia. Next base: position 1,391 of record PMUF01000520.1, read on the forward strand.
TACGCTTTAATGGGCAAATGTCAAGCGGCAGGCCGGTCTTGTGCCGATCTCATAGGTAACTAATAAATTGAGTAGTGGGAAGAAGCGAACGTTGCTAAGCGTTATATACACAAATACATAGCGTCTTCATTGCTGAAATTGTCAGCGTGGGAGATAATGAGGGATAATGAGGGATAATTTCCTTACATTCATTTCATGGTATCAGTTGAAGAAGCCGAACGCATCATACTGGAGCACAGCAAGGTTTACGGAGCCGAAACCCTGGCCCTCGATGATTGCCCGGGCAGGGTACTCGCCGAGAATATTATCGCCGACCGGGACCTGCCGCCTTTTGACCGCGTGACCATGGATGGGATTGCGATCCGCTATGAGGGTTTTCGGCGCGGAATCCGGCAGTTCAGGATCAAGGCCACCCAGGCCGCCGGCGGGCAGCCCATCGACATCGCCGGCGATGACGAATGCATCGAGATCATGACCGGCGCCGTATTACCTCCTTCCACCGACACCGTCGTGCCTTATGAGGAGATCGATATGGCTCAGGGCAATGCGACGGTGAAGGCCGGCGATGTCGTTGCACGCCAGAATATTCACCCCCGGGGGAAAGACAAAAAACAGCACGAGGTGTTGGTTCCCTCCGGCACCCTCATTTCTCCCGCCGTCATCGCCGTGGCTTCTGCCGTTGGCAAGGCGAGCCTATCCGTGAGGAAAAATCCCCGGACCATCATCATTTCCACCGGTGATGAACTCGTGGATATAGCCGATGTGCCCGCCACCTTCCAGGTGAGGCGGTCCAACAATTACGCGCTGCTCGCCGCCCTGAAGCAGTATGGCGTGTCCGCCGACATGCTGCACTTGCCCGATGATGCGGCGATCATCGGGGCGCGGTTGGCCGATTGTGTCCGGGCGTACGACGTGATCCTGTTAAGCGGCGGCGTGTCGATGGGAAAATTCGACTATGTGCCCGACGCCCTCGAAAAGCTGCAAGTGAAAAAACTATTTCACAAGGTCAGGCAACGGCCCGGCAAACCTTTTTGGTTTGGTGAGCATACAAACGGCGCCCTCGTCTTTGCCTTTCCCGGCAATCCGGTCTCCACGTTCCTGTGTTTTCACCGGTACTTTGTTTCCTGGCTGAAGGCTTCCCGGGGAATCACGAATCGACCACCTCATGCGAAATTGAATACCGATTTCACCTTTCGTGCGCCGTTGCAATATTTCCTGCAGGTGAAGTTGGACATTGACCCGCTGGGGCAGCTACTGGCGACGCCTGTCGAAGGGCATGGCTCCGGAGATTTTGCCAATCTATTGGCTACCGATGCCTTTTTGGAACTGCCAATGGAGCGCGAGGAATTTAAGAAGGGAGAAGTGTTTCCCGTATGGGTTTTCGGGCGAGTGATGTAGGGATATGGGGATCGGCGGCCAGCGCTTCCCGGGCGAGAGGGCGGGGCGCTAGACTTTATTTTCCTTCCACTGGCGGGTTTTGTCCTCGAAGATTTCCTGACCCCAGACCGGGAGCTCTGCCTTTATCCTTTCAACGATCTCATGGCAGGCTTCGGTGGCTGCCTTTCGGTGTGGCGAGGAGGCGAAGACGAATAGGCTGATTTCGCCTGCCGCGACTATCCCCAGGCTATGGTAGACGTGGAGGCAGGTCAATGGCCAGGCGGCGAAAGCAGATTCGCGGATCTCGTGCATCATTTTCAGCGCCAGTGTCTCGTGGGCCGTATATTCGATAGCTGCCACCTTCTTGCCTTCGATGACATCTGCCCGTACCTGGCCCAGGAAAATGCTGTGAGCGCCGATGTTTGTCTTGCTGCTATGCCGTTGAATACTGTCACTGATAAAGCCGGCGGCGACGGGTCCCTGCACGAAAATATTGACTGGCTTTCTTTCCTTCAAGTGATGCTGATCCATAGATGCTGCTTCGATACGGCAAAAGTATCGAAAATAGGCCATTCATTATTAACCGCCGATCGTTATCATGCTTCTGTTATCAATATCTTCCGGATGGAGATGCTGAAAATCTTCCGTGAACTGGCCCCCCAGCTCCTTTTTCTTGCCCGCGATGTTTTGAAGGATCAAGGGCAGCACGTCATCCCCTTTTCGCAGCGGGGTAAGCAAGTCCGTTTCCTCCCGGGAGAAAAGGCAATTCTTCAACTTGCCGTCGGCTGTCAGCCGCATGCGGTTACAGCCACTGCAGAACGGGGTGCTCATCGTGCTGATGACGGCGAAGGTCCCCAGATGACCCGGTATGCTGAATGCCTTTGCCGTGTCATGCTGATCGCCCGCCAAAGGAGTGATCGTGAATTGTTGTTGCACCGTTGCCAGGATTTCGTGCAGGGTGACTACTTTGTTGCTGGCCCAGCGATTACCGCTGAAGGGCATGAATTCAATAAAGCGTACGTGCACCGGCGTGTCCCGTGTCCATTCGACAAAATCATTGATCTCGTTGTCATTGAGTCCTTTCATGATCACCGCGTTGACCTTCACGTGAAACCCGCGGCCGATCATCAGATCGATATTATCCCTCACCTGCCGGAATTGGTCCCTGCGGGTAAGCATCATAAACTTCTGCGCCTGCAGAGTATCCAGGCTGATATTCAGCGACCGAACTCCCGCTTCCTGCAGGGTATCGGCGAATTCGTGCAACCGGGTGGCATTGGTGGTGAGGGTCAGCGAGGCGGGCAGCTTCGATAATGCGGCTATGATCTCCCCGGCGTCCTTGCGGACGAGGGGTTCGCCGCCCGTCAGCCTGACCTTATCTACCCCGTTAGCGACAAAAATTTTCGCCAGGGCCTCTATCTCTTCGGTCTGCATGAGCCTGGATGCCGGAGTGAAGGTATAATTTTCCTCTGGCATGCAATAAAAGCAGCGCAGATTGCAGTTATCCGTCAACGAGATTCGCAGGTAAGTATGACTCCGACCGAATGTATCAATGATCATTTGTTTATCGTTGCGGCAAAGATACGTTTATTACAAAAATCATTCCCCGCCGGTCATCCATTTGCCAGGCGCACTTTTTCGATCTGCATCTCTGCGCGGGCGTGGATCACATTTTCATTCTTCCGGAGAGAGCGGCCTTCCTTCTTTGCCAATACTGCCTTGATCTCCGCGAGGATCGACAACCCGATCTCTTCGGGGGTTTCCGCACCGATTTCCAGCCCGGCGGGGCCATAGAGATATTCCAATTGTTCGGGTGCTACGGTCATCCCCTCCCCTCTTATCTCTTCCAGCATACGGTCCAGCTTTTGCCTGGGGCCGAGTGAGCCGATATAGGCGACGTTTCTTTTGAGCAATGCTTTCAGCATAGCCAGGTCATAATTATAATTATGTGTCATCAGTAAAAACACCGTTTCGTCGTCGATCATGATCTTTTCCAGTACGCTCTCCGGTTTGGACACCAGCACCTGGCAAGAGGGTACGAACCGTTCGGGTCTGGCGAGGCCGGGGCGGCCATCGACGACGGTTGTTTGCCAGCCCAGCACTTCCGCCATCTTCACCAGTGGCACTACATCGTCGCCGGCACCAACAATGACCACCGAGACCGGGGGTTTGACGAACTCAATGAAAGCCGTCAGGTCATGAGTGGCCGACAC
>PMUF01000003.1 GCA_003167015.1 Chitinophagaceae bacterium
GGAGTAGCTATCATTTCTACTTCCAAGGGAGTCATGACGGACAAGGAAGCCAAGTCGCAGAATGTCGGCGGCGAGGTGTTGTGCTACGTCTATTAGTTCTTTATCTGGTCCGCGAAAGCGGTCACTTTTATACATATTTGCTTCCGGTACATTAAGCCCGGGCCCAAAGATCTGCCACAGGCAGATCGGCCGAAGGCCCATTTTGAGACGATTTGGAGGGACGCGTTAAATTCCGGAAACGCGACCCGACAAATAACCAAGGCTGACCGGCCGGTAGCGTAACACGAATATTTAAAATTAACGAATCATGTCTCGTATAGGTAAACAGCCGGTGACCCTTCCCAAAGGAGTAACTGTAACGGTAGGCGAACATAATCTCCTGACCGTGAAAGGGCCGAAAGGCGAATTGAAGCAGTCCATCGATCGCGATATCACTGTAGAGGTCAAGGATGACCATGTCTACTTTACGCGGCCTACCGACCAGATCCGCCATCGTGCGTTGCATGGTCTGTACCGTGCATTGGTCTTCAACATGGTAAAAGGAGTGACGGAAGGTTATAAAAGACAGCTCGAATTGATTGGGGTAGGTTTCAAGGCGTCCAACCAGGGTAACCTGCTGGACCTGGCTCTCGGTTATTCGCATAATATCATTTTCGAGATCCCCAAGGAGCTGAAGCTGGGAACGGAGCAGAACAAGGGGGAAAATCCGAAGATCACCCTGGAAGGTGTCGACAAGCAACTGATCGGGGCGGTAGCCGCCAAGATCCGCAGTCTGCGTAAGCCTGAGCCGTACAAGGGTAAAGGGGTACGCTATACGGGTGAAGTGGTACGGAAGAAAGCTGGTAAGGCTGCTGGTAAATAATTTGAGTAAGGGACTCTTGCTGAGGGTGTATCATCTGAAACAAGCGTCATAAAATAAAGTATATGAACACGAAATCAATCAGGAGACAAAAAATCAAGTTCCGTGTCCGCAGCAAGATCAGCGGTACGACGCAGAAGCCCAGGCTGTCTGTGTTCCGGAGTAACAGCGAGATTTATGCACAGCTGATCGACGACGAGACGGGCCAAACGCTGGCCGCTGCCAGTTCCAAGGAAAAGGATATTTTGGCGCAGAAGGTAACGAAAGTAGAGAAGAGCAAGCTGGTAGGTGCTGCTATTGCGCGGAAAGCCACTGAGCTGGGGCTGAAGGATGTGACTTTCGACCGCAGCGGCTATCTGTACCACGGCCGGGTGAAGGCTGTAGCAGAAGGTGCACGCGAAGGCGGATTGAATTTTTAACGCACAAATTTTTCAACAGTATTCGTAAATCCATACAATGTCAAAAGTAATCTTAAACAGGGTTAAAGCCGGAGACCTGGAACTGAAAGAGAAGGTGGTTGCGATCAACCGCGTAGTTAAGACGACGAAAGGCGGCCGGGCATTCAGCTTCTCTGCGTTAGTGGTTGTCGGTAACGAAAGTGGCGTGGTAGGTCATGGACTTGGAAAGGCCAAGGAAGTGCAGGAAGCGATCACGAAAGGAATCGAGGATGCCAAGAAGAACCTGATCAAGGTTCCGGTCATGCATGGCACTATTCCTCATGATCAGCTGGCCAAGGAAGGCGCTGCAAAGGTATTGATCAAGCCGGCTGCTCATGGTACCGGTGTGATTGCCGGAGGATCGATGCGTGCCGTGCTGGAGAGCGCTGGGGTAACGGACGTGCTGGCCAAGTCGCTGGGGTCCGCCAATCCGCACAACGTGGTCAAGGCTACCTTCAAGGCTTTGGCGATGCTGCGTGAACCTATCAATGTATCCCGCACCCGTCATATCTCATTAAAGAAAGTTTTCAACGGATAGATCGGCGGAGTCTGCCGGGCGGAAGCCGGGGCGGGCGAAGGCGATTTGCAAATAATCAAGCTATGGCAAAGATCAAGATCACGCAAGTTAAGAGCGGCATCGACAGACCTGAGCGTCAGAAGAAGACGCTGCTGGCGCTGGGCCTGAAAAAGATGAATGCCACCAAAGAGGTGGAAGCGACTCCGCAGATCCTGGGTATGGTCCGCACGGTGGAACACCTGGTGACAGTAGAGGAAGTAAAATAATTATTCACGCGCTTTGGCGGGCCGGCGAGGCTGCAGCTAAGGTGCATCGCGAGGGGAGATTCCCCGTAATGGGCCGGCGGTCTTTCAAAGGGATGCCGGACCGACAAGTAAAAATCAAAAGACATGAACTTACACACGATCAGGCCTGCAAAAGGCGCAACGCATAAGGAAAAACGTTTAGGCCGCGGTGAAGCCAGCGGTAAGGGTGGCACTTCCACCAAGGGTAACAAGGGTGGACAGAGCCGCGCCGGTTATCAGCGTAAAATGGCGCATGAAGGCGGCCAGATGCCCATCCAGCGCCGTATCCCCAAGCGCGGGTTCAACAACATCCACCGGGTGGAATACAAAGTCTTCAATCTGGGACAGATCGACCAGCTGGTTGAAAAGTACGGGTTGACTGAATTTACTCCTGAAAATCTGTATATCAACGGGTTAATCAGCCAGACGTCTCTTGTCAAGATCCTTGGCAACGGGGAACTGAAGGCCAAGATTGCCTTCAAGGTGAATGCAGTGAGCGAAAAGGCCAAGGCTGCCATTGAAGGGGCCGGTGGAACAATAGAAATTCTGAAGTAATTTTTATGTAACTTGCATGGACGCATCTAACGATGCGTCTTTGTTGTTTTTCTGTATCATCAAAAATGACGTTGTTCCCGTGAAGAAATTCTTACAGACACTACGAAATATATGGAGCATTGAGGATCTTAAAAGCAAGATCGTCGTGACCATTTCGCTGATATTCGTTTACCGGTTAGGTACCTATATCGTATTGCCGTGTAT
>PMUF01000117.1 GCA_003167015.1 Chitinophagaceae bacterium
GCTCGGCGGCGCTTCTTCCGCCGGTAATCCCAATTCCTACGATCTGGGGGCTTCTAATTCCTCTCATCGCAATGAAATTGGCTACTCCACGAGTGGTGGCGTTGGCGATATTCAGTGGGGAGCGACCCTGATCAATATGATGAAGGCCCGCAAAGACCCAAGACTGGGAATGATCGCCGGCATTCCCGGCACGGGGCCGATAGTTTTTGCCTCGACGGGCGCCTTGCTGGGTGACACGGTTGCCGCCGATCAGAAGGGTCTGCCGAATGGCTTGACGGAAGGCGCGGCGCTCCAGGCCGCAACCGGGTTCCAGAGCTCCAAAGGATGTTGTTTCTCGGTTCCCACCCCCTATATTTACCAGGACAATAGCCCGCAGATCCTCCTTACCTACGCTGAATCGGAATTTTTGCTGGCCGAAGCTATCGATAGGGGCTGGGTCCCCGGCTCCGCGGCTACTGAATTCCAGAAGGGCCAGGCGGCTTCTCTGCAAACGGTCTTGTCCTATAATAATTCCGCGAATGGTTCACCTTTTACCATCAATACCGCTACCATCGCCAATTACCAGGCGGCAAACCCCTTTCCCGGTGGCGGCCTGACGGCCGATCTGCCTGCTATAGAAGCGGAAAAATATGTGCTGACGGCTGTGACTATTAATTTTATCGAGGAATGGGCGGATTGGCGCCGGACTGGCCTCCCGGTCCTGACTCCCGTGAATTACCCCGGAAACGCCGGCAACGGGCAGATCCCGCGCAGGTTAGTCTATCCGCAGGAAGAAGCAGCGCTGAACCCTGCGGCTTACCAGGCGGCGATCACCGACCAGGGTGCGGACTTGTTCACGACCCACATCTGGTGGGATAAATAATGTAATTTGGATACATGAAATTTGCTTGCCTGCTATTGCTGGTTCTTCCTCTTCAGGGGAAGAACCAGCCTTTGTTTACCCTGGTGTCGCCCGACAGTTCGGGGATCCATTTTCAGAATAGGGTCGTCGAATCCCCCGATCAGAATGTCCTCGCCTATGAATACTTCTACAATGGCGGCGGCGTAGCGGCGGGTGACCTGAACAATGATGGTCTACCGGATCTCGTCTTCACGGCTAATATGGACCAGCCGAAGATCTACCTCAACAAAGGACACTTCGTTTTTGAGGACATTACCAAAAAGTCAAAAGTATCGGCCGACGGCTGGAAGACCGGCGTTACCCTGGCCGATGTCAACGGCGACGGCTGGCTGGATATTTTCATCTGTCGTTCCGGCAATGGGGATATGCGCAACCGGCACAACCTGTTATTCATCAATCAAAAGAACGGCACGTTCAAAGATGAGACCGAGGAATACGGGCTCGATATTGCCGGCAATACGACACAGGCCGTTTTTTTCGACTATGATAACGATGGTTATCCGGACCTCTTCCTGCTGCGGCATTCCATCACGCGAATGAAGAATTTCAATGTCGCCTATATGAAGATTGCCTATGACTCCCTGGCGGGTGACAAGCTGTTCCACAACGACGGCAACGGTCATTTCACTGACGTGTCCGGCAAGGCAGGTATCATCGGCAACCCGATCTGTTTTGGACTGGGTGTGGCTGTAGCCGATTTCAATGGCGACGGCTGGCCCGACCTGTATGTGACCAACGATTATGACGAGGACGATTACCTCTATATCAATCAGAAAGACGGAACCTTCAAAGAGTCCATCCGGTCCTATCTGGGCCACAGCTCGAAATTCTCGATGGGCTGCGACGTGGCCGATGTCAATAATGACGGGATGTCCGACCTGCTAACCCTGGACATGCTGCCGGAGGACAACCGTCGGCAGAAGCTGCTGAAGGGGCCCGACGGGTATGACCATTTCCAGATGCTGATCAAGAGCGGCTACTATTACCAGTACATGCGCAATATGCTGCATGTCGCCTGCAAGGATAATGACCAGATCCGGTACCGGGAAATCGGCCAGCTGGCCGGCATTTCGAATACTGATTGGAGTTGGTCAGCGCTCTTCGGGGATTTCGATCTCGATGGCTGGCAGGACCTTTTCGTCACCAATGGGTATATGCGGGATTATACCAATATGGATTTCCTGAAATTTACCACACCCGAGGAGATCCGAAAATCGCTGGAAGCCGGTCAAAGTCCTAACCTCTATGAGTTGGTCAGGAAGATGCCTTCCTCGGAGGTCAAAAGTTACCTGTTCCGCAATACAGGCGACGCTAATTTCGAAAATGTAAGCCGTGCATGGGGAATGGACAGTATTCCTTCGCTGTCCAATGGTGCGGCATATGCGGACCTGGATAACGATGGCGATTGGGACCTGATCGTCAACAATATCAACCAGCCTGCCTTTATCTGGCAGAACCATGCGGAAGACTTGCATAATAATTACCTGAAACTGCGTTTTACCGGCGCGAAGAAAAATACTTTCGGCATCGGCGCGAAGGCCATCGTCACTGCCCCCGACGGATTCAAACAGCTCCAACAGCTGGAATGGGTGCATGGGTTTCAGTCTTCGTCGGAACCCTGTCTGATCTTCGGATTGGGCAAACGGCCGTTGGTCGATATTACCGTCATCTGGCCCGATGGGACGACACAAATCCTCCATGATCAGGCGGTGAACCGGACGATCCTATTCAATCAGCGGGATGCCACGCATGACCCGGTGAAGGAAGAAGAGCCGCATCGCTTTTTCACCGAGATCAAGGCCGACAGCCTGCGTTTCCGGCACCAGGAGGATCTCTATAACGATTTTAAGAAAGAGCCTTTACTGCCACACCAATATTCCAAAATGGGACCGGCGTTTGCCGTGGCCGACGTCAATGGCGACGGGAAAAAGGACTTTTTTATCGGTGGGGCCAGAGGGCAGGCTGGTATCATCTATCTCAATGAGGGAGATGGAAAGTTTACGCCGGTGAAGACGCCGGCGCTGGAGCAGTCGACAGACTTCGAGCAGGTGCAGGCTACGTTTGCCGATCTGGACGGCGATGGCCATCCCGACCTGTATGTCGTCAGTGGCGGCAACCAGGATGATTTCGTGGATCACATCTACTGGAATGACGGGAAAGGAAATTTTACCAGCCGGGCGGACAGCCTTCCGCCTACGTTGTCTTCGGGCGGCCCTGTCGTGGCTTTTGACCTGGATGGTGACGGCGACCTCGATATTTTCAGGGGTGGCCAGGTTTCGACGGGCGATTATCCTACGGCGCCACGCAGCTATTTGTTTCGTAACGATCATGGGAGGTTTGTCGATATCACACCGGCCTTTCTTCAGCATATCGGTATGGTCAGCACTGCTTTTGCAGCTGACATCAACAAGGATGGGGTGCCGGACCTGGTATTGGCAGGGGAATTCATGCCCGTGACTATATTATACGGCCAGCGCAAGCCACCCTATTTTTCGGCTGACCGGCAACAGGTCATTCCGCACTCCTCCGGCTGGTGGAACTGTCTCAAGGTAGCGGATATCAACGGAGATGGTGAGCCGGATATCATTGCCGGCAATGAAGGGCTCAACAACCAGCTGCGACCCACGGCGCAACAGCCGGTGACGGTGGATGCCACAGACATCGACGACAACAGCAGTATGGATGCGATCCTCAGCTATTATATCCAGGGTAAAAGC
>PMUF01000641.1 GCA_003167015.1 Chitinophagaceae bacterium
CTCTTCCTTGATAGCAATTGGGCCGTCCGCCGGCATTTTCCCGGGAACTTACGACTACTGTCCACCTCAGTCATGCATGACGGCAGAGGCAGGAAATATGAAAATAAAATTGTGGAAGCTCCCCTGCTGACAATAGACGGCTATGCGCTAACGAACATTCCCAGCTGGCTGCTCGGCAGTCTGAACCCGGCAGATTTCGAGGTCAACCTTTTCGGTAATGACCTTCTCAAACGGTTCAATATGGTCCTGGACTTCCAGAACGACCGTCAATAAGACCGGGGAAGTCGTTGCCAGGACCGGGTCGGAATTTGTGAACGGGGTATCATTGTCCTGGAAAGAGAGTTGAAGAAACGACACCTCTCGAAAGGACCTTTTGCCTTATCTGTACACGAATACCCACAGATATTAGGTGCCATTACTAAGGGAAGACGTAGAATGCCGACGCCCTTGGCCTTAAGGGTCGAAGAAGCCTTGGGACTGGAAGAAGGATTTTTTTCGATCCTCCAGGTTTATTATGATATCAAAGAGGAAAAGCGGAAAAGGGAGTCACCCCAACGACCAGATATAAAGCAGTTTCGTCCTGCGCTCTTCTGGGATACAGACATCGAAAAGATCAACTGGATCCGGCAAAAACGGCCCGTCATCGAGCGCGTACTAGAAAGAGGCACGTTGACCGAAAAAAAGGAGATCATTCGTTTTTATGGAAAAGATGACGTCAAACGTGTAGCAAAAACCTTAAAAGGAGCGACCGCATGAAGCCGCTCTATTGGAATACTGTGACGAATACGCTACGCCAAGTACTCGAAAAGTTGATGGCCGAGCCGCTATTCGCCCTCTTCCGGCTCGTAGGGAACAGCACTCAGCCTACAACTCGGGCACCGGTTGTCTGTGGACCTGGACTTGTTTACGGACGCACCATATGACTCTCTGGATTTTCAAACATTGGACAGGTATCTCCGGGAGCAGTATCCCTATGTAAGCAAGCCAACGCCAGACATTGTTGGAATGGGACGTTCCTATATACTGGGAAACAACCCGGAAGAGGCCGTCAAAATCGACCTGTACTATACTGACACGTTTATCCGAGAGGTCATGAATTTTGATGGACTTCGTCTTGCTACTTCGGAAGAGATCACAGCAATGAAGATGGACATCATCCAGCGGAAAGGAAGAAAAAAAGATTTTTGGGACTTGCATGCCCTATTGGACCTTTACATAAAGCAAATGCTGGCGTTGCACGAGGAACGCTATCCACATGCACATGATCGTGCATTGATCCTGCAAAATTTGACGGACTTTACCCGTGCGGATGAAGACTTTGATCCCAATTGTCTGTTGGGCAAGCATTGGGAAGTGATCAAATGGGAAATCGCAGGAACCTTAGCCGCAGACTTAGGTTAACTGGCCTGTAGAAGGCGCTTTTGCCTATTGATCAGGCCAGAGCCTTCCGTCTTCTTCGGATCTTTAATGCCCATTTTGCTTGATATACGCCGCCATGTTACGGATCAGCTGGCCGGTCGTCCAGGGTCTCCAGCCGTGGCCGCCGCGGTCGCCATACATAANNAGAGCCGCCATAATACGGGTCTTTGGTGGCGCTCAGAAAATCTTCCATGTGATACACGGCGATGTTGAGGTAAAAGTCGTCCATGCGGCCGGCGAAGACGTGTAGCTTGCCTGCCAGCTTCGGCCCTACCTCCGCCCAGTGGTGCTGCAGGTAGTACAGCATATCGAAATGATCGCGCCAGTAGAGCGCTACGGTGCTGTCGATCACCCCCGTTGATTTGTCGAACAGCGGCTTGAAATAGCCGTCGTCTCCCACAGGGCCAAACACTGCGCTCCAGATATCCAGCTGGCCGCCCGACCTGCCATGCGTGCCGTTGACCAACTCCATCGTATTACGCTGCGCCGATGTCAGCATCACTTCTCCCGTCGCGGGGACGCGGGTATTCGGTGTCGGGGCCCGGTACCATTCATGCTGTTTGTAAAAGGCGTTCTGGTCGTTGTAGATGTTAATGCCTTCCACGTTATGGAAGTCCAGCGGGTCCGGCGAGAAGGCCCAGCAGCCGCCATAGAAGTCGGGATAGAGGACCTGCAGGGCAAAGGACTCCCAGCCGCCCGTCGATCCGCCGGTCAGCAGCCGCGCATAGCTCTCAGGAATACAGCGGAATTGCTGTTCGATCTCCGGGATCAGCTCATNNTCCTGGATGGCATCGCCATAGGGGCCGTTATTGGCCGAATTGACGGCGTAGGAATCATCGAAATACGGCGACGGATGCTGGATGGTCACGGCGATAAAAGGCGGCATGCTGTCGGATGCCCAGTCTTTGGAGAAATCGTTACTGCCATCTTCGTGGAACCCCAAGGGCGGGGCGGTGGAGAAATGACCTTCCTGATAGATGGTGGGGTAGTGCTGGTCGGGATGGGCGTCATAGCCTTTGGGTAGGAGGATGGTGGCGCCGATATAGATGGGCTGGCCCCAGAAGGCCGTCAGTTTTTTGCTCTTGATTTTGATATGCTTCACCCATTTGGTGTCTGCGGGTTCGGGGATGGGCGCCATTGCCTGGTCGACCGTCAACGGGATCCGCTGCGTATTTGCGTTGCCGATGGTGATCTTGA
>PMUF01000195.1 GCA_003167015.1 Chitinophagaceae bacterium
GATATGGGCGATAAGTGGCGTAAAATTACCAGTAGTCACGATAAAGCTATAAGGGATAAAATTACAGGTATTTTCCGACCAATGGTATCCGGCGTATCCATGCGGTGATGATCCAACTCAGCGCGAGGGAGCCGGCGAAGGTCAGGGCGAATTTCGCTACTGCGGGCAGGTCGAGGGACAGCATCAGGTACTGTAGCCACAAGACGAAAATATAATGAATAAGGTAAATGCCGTAGGCGTTGGCAGCCATCGACTCCCAGGCGCGACGGGTGGAACGGAAGATCCGGTGGAAGACGGCGAGGAAGGCCATGCAGCTGGCGACGCAGGACAGCGACCACAGGGGACGATAGAGAAGGCGGGCCTGGGTCTCGGTAAGATGGCCATGATCCACCCCATGCTGGATATAACCTCCTGCCAGCTTCAATGCCGTATAGGCCAGGGCGCAGAGAATGGCCCATAACAGGGGGTAGCGCATCAGGCCAGAGTTGTCAGCTAACAGGCCGTTCCCGGCACCGGCGGCACCGATGATCATTCCGAGAACAAAATAGCCCAGATAGAGCAGGATGCGACATAACTGGATGGCGAAGGGGCCAAAGCCGATCCAGCGGGAACCGCCGAAAAGGAGGACCAGCGGCAGGAAAAGAATAAGGGTAAGCGCATAGCCACGCCAGAAGATGGCGAAGGGTCGACCGGACAGCGTAGCGAGGCTGGTAGCCCAACGTTTAAGGACAGGCCGGCAGAGAAAATAAAACAAGCCGATCAGCAGGTTGAAGATGAACAGGATACCGATGAACCAAGGAGGCCCGGCGGGCCAGTGTTCGATCCTGATGTAGTCGACGAGGAAGGCATGAAGATCATCATTGCCGTGGGCCAGGCGCCAGGAGGCGAGGTAGCCGAGGGGCATGATGAAGGTTACGGCGATGGCGAAAGGAATGAAGAGACGGCGGAAGCGGTCGCTGATGAACCGGCTGCTGCCTTTTCGGGCAAGGGAGGGCAAAACGAAGATGCCGCTGATCAGGAACATCAGGGACATGAAGAAGACATCGTTGAAATCTTCGAAGAGGTCGAGGCTATAGGCTCGGGCTGAATCGACGATGGGGTGCGTAGAGGCATTATAGGCCTGCGGGTTGAAGCTGGCGAAGGTCGTATAGGCAAGAGAGGAATGATGGGCGACGACAAGCACCGTGATGAATCCCCGGAGGTAGTCCAGCCAGATGGCGCGATCCTGTCTTTTGCCCATGAGTAATATTAGTGAAAAAGGTTAAACGGGGGGCAACAAAAAATGTTACAGGCCGGCGTGGGATTCTAGCGGCTGGGCGGTTGGGGGCGGGCGGGGTTAGGGTTTGGCGGCGAGAGCGGGATTGCGCCAGCGGATGAGGCGCCACGCAACAGCCGCGGACAGCAGCATACCGAGTGCCAGCGTAATCGGCCCACCCATCTTTTCGCTGGAAACGAGCGCACCGGAAAGGGCAATGACATAGACGAGCATCGGCAAGGCTATCATCGCAATGAGGCCGGCATTGCCCAGGGGTATCCTGAAGGGCCTGGGCCGAAGGGGTTCTTTTATCCGCAGCATCAGCAGGGCGATGAATTCCAGGGAGAGACCGGCGCCGTATAAGATGATGTCCATGACGACCAGATCGGAAAAGGTGAACAGGACGAGAATACTGACGATAAGGGAAGAGGCGATGATCGAAATATAGGGCGTATTAAAGCGGGGATGCAGTGAGCAAAACCATGCGGGCAGTAGCTGGTCGTCGGCCATGACCTGGGGTACACGGGACACGGACAGGAGGACAGCCGAATAGAGTCCTACCGTGCTCGCCATTCCGCCGGCTGCCACGACGATCCCGAGCCAACGGCCGCCGGCCAATACACCGAGAACGGGAAAGCCGCCATTATTCAGGACGGTCGGATCGATGCCGGACTGATGGACGGCAATAGTGGTCATCAGGTACACGCCGAAGACGAGAAAAAAGGCGATACTGATGGACTGTAGATACGAGCGAACGGGCCGGGCAACTTCGCCTGCATAGGTCGTCGCATTATCCCAGCCGAGAAAATTCCACATGACGGTATAGACACCCATCGAGATAGCGGGAAATGACAGTCCTTTCAAGGAGGGAGCCGGGATATGGACATGTGTTCCCGGGTGTACGAGCATGAAAAAGATTAAACCAAAAGGAATCAGCACCATGGTACCCAATAGCACGGAGACCTTGCCTACCGGTACGATGCCGAGAATATTGAGGATTGCCGACAGCCAGATGATGGCCAGGCAGACGGGCAATTTGTAATGCGCTATCTCGGGAAAGAAGAAGCCTGCATAGGTGATGAACAGCACGGGATAGATGGCCAGGTCGAGGAAGGTATAGAGCCAGGTCCACCAACCTTCGAAAAACGCCCAGCGAATGCCGAGGGCATGTTTGACCCATTGGTAATATCCGCCGGTCACGGGCATCAGGCTATTGAGCTCCAGTACCGTGAGGATGGTCGGGATGTCCCATAACAAAGGAATGATGAGCAGCAGTAGCATGGCGCCATGGTTGCCGGCGTAGGCAAACAATTGCTCAAGGCCATATGGCCCGCCGGAGACGGTCAGGAAGATGACGGCTGCCAGCTGCAGAGGCAGGAGTTTGCCGGATGATTTTTGTTTAAAAGGCATGGGGTTAAAAATAAGGAGAATTGAGGAATAATGTCCTCAGGATGGGTAAAGAACGGTCGGAGGGGTTTGGGAAAAGGCTGCTGGCGGGGCGTCGAAATCCGGCACGGCAAAAGCATTAGATGAGTATGACAATGTCTAACCTTAAAAAATACCCCTTCTATCTGCGGAGTACGGTGATCCTGTTTGGGCTGGTGCTTTGCAGCTATGCACTGGCCAACCTGCGCGGCATATTGATCCCCTTTTCTTTTGCCCTGTTGCTGGCTGTGTTACTGAACCCGCTGACGGACCGATTCCAGCAATGGAAGATCCCGCGGATACCGGCCATCGCTCTCTCCCTGCTGGTCGCCATCATCCTGATCGCTGCTCTCTGGTATTTCCTGGCCAATCAGATCATGCGGTTTACCGATCAAATGCCGCTGCTGCAAAAAAAGGCGGCTGAACAGGTTTCGAAGCTGCAACAGGGGCTGGTCCATCAGTTCAACATACCCATGGCAAAGCAGGACCAGTATATTACGCAGGCGAAGGCTGGTATCAAGCCGCTGATCGGCCAGCTGCTCGGAACGATGCTGGGAACGTTGACGACGGTGTTCCTGCTGCCCATCTATACTTTTCTATTGCTGTATTACAAGACCCTTATCCTGAATTTCCTCTACGAGATCTTCGCGGAAAAAAATGCGAGCGAGGTCAATACTGTTCTCCGGCAGGTGAAGGGAGCGATCCAGAGCTATATGTACGGATTGCTGATCGAGGCTTCTATTGTAGCTGCGATGAATACTATTGCCCTTCTTATTTTGGGGGTGCCTTATGCAATCCTGCTGGGGGTAATGGGCGCCATTCTGAATGTGCTGCCTTTTTTTGGCGGCATCCTGGCGGCGTTGCTGCCGATGGCGATCGCCCTGATCACCAAGGATGGGTTTAACACTGAGATCGCGATAGCGATCAGCTATATAGTGATACAGTTTATAGACAATCACTTTCTGATCCCCTATATCGTCTCGTCGAAAGTCAAGATCAATGCGTTGCTGTCGATAGTGGCGGTGNNGTCGGGGATGTTCCTGTCAATACCGTTCATGGGCATATTGAAGATCATCTTCGACCGCATCCCGGAGATGCAGCCGTGGGGGCGGCTGCTGGGGGACCAGCTGCCGGCGAGGAGCAAGGTGAGGCGGAGCCCGGTGCGGATGGTGAAATAGGGGCGGATCAGGCGATCAGGTGGGGAATAAAGCGGCTGAGGTTGTCCGTTACGAGATTGCCTGCTTCGCGGATACCTATACCGGCGGGTTCCTGCCCGATGATCCAACTGCCGAGCACGGGATAGTTACCGTCAAAGGATGGCAGCGTGAACAGCTGCTGATAGATGTGTCCCTCCTGCCCATAATCACCTTCGGTCTGTTGAAGTATGGTGTTGCCGCGGACGAGTTCGATGTTGGCTCCTTCCCGGGAAAGAATAGGCTTTTTGACATAGTCAGTGAGGTGGTCGGGCTCGAAATAAGCCGGCAGCAGGTAAGGGCAGTCGGGATAGAGTTCCCAAAGGATGGGAAGGATGGCCTTATTGGAAAGGATCATCTTCCAGGCGGGTTCGATCCACAATGCCTTGTTCTTGTCGTTGAGGATATTGTCACCGAATTCTTCGATGACCATCCACTCCCAGGGATAGAGCTTGAATATATTCCGGATGGGCTGATCCTGCATATCGACGAATACCTGGTTCTGCGTGTCCCAACCGATGTCGTCGACATAGAGCAGCCGCGTATCGAGCCCGGCCTGGATGGCGCAATCTCTGAGGTACTCCGTATTGGTCAGGTCTTCCAGCGATTGTTTTACACAGGCAAAATGGACGGTAGGGGGAGCCGGATAAAGATAGGGCCTGACATAGGTCCAGTACGCGATGAGTTTTTCATGAATACTGTTGAACTGGTCTTTTGCCTTATCGAAGTCCTGCAGCC
>PMUF01000173.1 GCA_003167015.1 Chitinophagaceae bacterium
AGGTTACGTAGCATTGACCAAGGATGAATTCGCCGTGGTAGCGGACAGACTTGTCATCAGGAATTTTGACAAAAAGCAGCTGCTGGTGAAGGCCGGAGAAGTGGAGGAATACCTCAATTTTACCGTCAAGGGCCTGACCAGGATGTATTTCTATAAGAACAAGACGGAGGTGATCACTAATATTGCCAAAGAGGGCGAGATCATCAGTTCTTCTTCCTCCTTTCTTTCGGCCAGCCCTTCCAATTATTATGTTGAAACACTGGAGCCGTCCATTTTCCTGTCTATTTCCCGTCAGCAATTGGAGCAGGCCTATAAGGAAAGTCCCAGCATAGAAAGGCTGGGGCGGCTGATGACCACCCATTTTGTCCTGCAAAAGGAAGAATGGGAGTTGGAATGTATGCGGCTGGATACCAAAGAGCGGTTCCTCCGGTTCGTCGGGAATAATCCCGAACTGCTTTTACGGGTACCCCAGAAATACCTGGCCTCTTACCTGAATATGAAACCGGAGACGTTCAGCAGGCTAAAACACCTTTTAAGAAAACGGACGCCGGTCTTCCGGTAAAATATTTTCTCATGGCCTACCCAGCATCGGCTTATAAGGCGGCTCTCGATAAATTCTATCATTACCTGCAGGGGTATGTGCCGTTGACCAAGCATGAGTTCCATCAGCTGGAACCTTATTTCGAGATCCGGGAATTCGAAAAGAAGGTCAAAGTGATCTGTGAAGGAGAAGTGGAAAGATATTTGAACGTCATTGCCTGGGGGCTGGTGCGCAAATACCTGCCGGTCAGGAACCGGGAAATCACTGTCCAATTGGCATCGGAAGGGCATATCATTCATTCGGAATTGTCTTTTCATTACCGGGTACCGTCCAGGGCCGTCGTAGAAACGATCGAGCCGTCGGTATTTCTTTCCATTTCCTATGACAGCCTGGAGCAGCTCTACGAGCGATTTCCGAAGGTGGAGCGCCTCGGGCGGCTCATGATATCGGACCTGTTCATCAAAAAGGACAATCGCTATTTCGATCAGCTGAGAAAGACTACACGGGAACGGTTCCTCGAATATGTGAAGACTCATCCGCAGATGTTGCAGCGGGTACCGCAGAAATATATCGCCTCTTACCTGAACATCAAGCCTGAGACCTTCAGCCGGCTAAAGCATCTGATGCGGCCCAAAAGGGGCAGGGGGGAGGTAAGCGCCTGAGAGGACGCGGCTCTCTCAAGGGTGGCACCGGCCATCAAAGACTAATGACCAGCACCGGTATTTTCAACTCGTGCCGAACGGTATTCACGGTCTCGCCATAAATGAAATCCTTCAGCCCGCTATGTCCGTGCGATCCGATGACCAGCATATCGGCCTGTTGTTGTTTGGTGATGCGTGCGATCTCGCGGCTTCGGTGGCGGAAACCCAGCTGGGAATAACATTGAAAGCCCTTTTCGGCCAGTGCCTGGCAGTACTTGTCCAATCTTTCCTGGTCTTTGCGCGTCTCATAGTCGGCGCTTTCCTTGCCCAGCATCCGGGCGGAGGCGCTCTCCACTACATGGATCAGCAGATATCGGCAGTCCTTACCTCCCTGGCTGGTGGCATAGGCCAGCAGTTTGTCGTCATGCAGGCTGAAGTCCAGCGCGACGGCTATGTTCCGGAATGAGGGGGGCGCCCAGTCGGTCAGCTGATCCTGCTGGGGGTGCGGCAGCGGCGTGGCCTTACGACCATGCCGGATGATAAAAGGATGCAGGGTGATATAAGCGAGCAGCAGGATGGCGGCTACGGAGGCGATCACGATCACCACTTTCCAAAACCAATGTCCGGGTTCGGCCAGGAAAGGCGCTGCCTCTTCGATCACCAGCTTCATATTCAGGTAAACCAGCAGGGCGGCGACCAGCCAGGCGAGGAGGCGAATAAAGGGCCGGACCGTGAAGAGGCCCATCGTGTGTTTGTCGCTGACAAAATGTATCAGGGGGATGACGGCATAGCCGAGCTGGACGCTGAGGACGACCTGGCTCAGGACCAGCAGGTTGTCCACCTCGTTTTCGCCGAACAGCAGGATAACGATCACGGCCGGGACGATGGCCAGCAGGCGGGTCAGCAGCCGGCGTAACCAAGGATTGATCCGTAGCTGCAAATATCCTTCCATGACGATCTGCCCGGCGAGGGTGCCGGTGAGTGTAGAACTCTGCCCGGAGGCGATCAGGGCGATGGCGAATAGCTTGGGGGCCCACCGGCTGCCCAGCATGGGCAGCAGCTGGTAAGCATCTTTGATCGAGGCTACGCCGGTATTGCCTGTTTTGAAGAATACCGTAGCGGCCAATACCAGTATGGCTGCATTGACGAGGAAAGCGAGATTCAGGGCGACCGCGCTGTCCAGGAAATTTATCTTCAGCGCCTGCCGGACATGCTGCTCCCCCGGACCGATCTTGCGCGTTTGTACCAGCGCCGAATGCAGATACAGGTTATGTGGCATAACGGTGGCGCCGATGATCCCGATGGCGATATACAGCGCCTCCCTTCCGTGGAGCACGGGAATGAACCCACGCGCTATTTCGCCGGCTGCTGGTTTGGCCAGCAGGATTTCCACCAGGAACGAGCCCCCGACGACCGCAATGAGCCCGATGACGAAGGCTTCCATCCATCGCATCCCCAGCCGTTGCAGGAACAGCAAAAGAAAAGTATCCAGTACGGTAAGGCAGACGCCATAGACCAGTGGCAGACCGGTGAGCAGCTGGATGCCGATGGCCATTCCCAGCACTTCCGCCAGGTCACAGGCTGCGATGGCGATTTCTGCGAGGATGTATAGCGGAATATTAATGTAAGCGGGATAAACTTCCCTGTTGGCCTGTGCCAGGTCCCTTCCTCTGACGATGCCTAATCGGGCCGACAGGTTTTGCAGCAGGATGGCCATCAGGT
>PMUF01000148.1 GCA_003167015.1 Chitinophagaceae bacterium
CGGCTACTTCTTTCATTTTTTTGGCATTGATGTAATAGTATATTTCCCTGCCGTTTTGCTTTTGCTCGAGCAAATCACACTCGGTGAGTATTTGCAGGTGCTTGGAAACCGTCGGCCTGGCCGTGTCGAAGTTGGCAGCGATGGCGCCTGCCGTCATGGACTGCGTTGCAACCAATAACAGTATCGCCCTGCGTGTCGGGTCGGCGATGGCCTGGAAAACGTCCCGTCTTAAATTCATTGCGTAGCTATTTGACTACAAATATAAGCGTAGTCATTCGACTACGCAAATTTTTTTTTAAATGTGGCGCATTTACTGCAGCCACGGCCGGTCACTCCTGACCGCCGCGACCGGCTAGTTCATAAAACTTCTTTTAAGATAGCTACGGCCTTCTCCTGCTCCTTGAAATTCAAAGAGGCAAACCCCAGGCCGACAGAATTGTATTTTATTTTCCCGGTGTCATAATCCGTACCGTCACTCAGGATCAGCCCCTTTTTGTAGGCTTTCCCGACAACCAGCGGCAAAGGGTTTTTCAGGAAATTCGTCCATACCGACATCCCGCCTTCAGGAATGCTGAAAGCTACCTTTTGCCCTAACTCCTGCCGCAGCAGCCCGCAAAAATGATCCCGGCGCTCCTTGTACAACTTCAGCGATCGCTTGATGTGTCGCGTAATACTCCCGTCCTTGTATAACTCGGCAATGGCGTTTTCGATCAGGCTGTCCCCCTGGGTGTCTATCGACTTGCGCAGATAAGTGGCGCTGCGTATAAATGTCGACGGTGCGATGACGAACCCCACCCTTATCGCGGGCGCCAATGACTTGCTGAGCGCACCGATATAAATAACGTTTCCATTGCTGTCATGACTGGCCATGGGCATCATCGGTTTGCTGTCATAATGGAAATCATAGTCATAATCGTCTTCGATAATACCAAACTTATACCTGGCAGCCAACTCCAGAAGATGGATACGCCTCGCGGGAGTAAGGGGTACCGTAGTAGGATGATGGTGATGAGAGATCACATAAACCATCCGGATGCTTTTCTTCTGGCAAAGCCTTTCCACCTGGTAGGTATCGATGCCGCCTCGATCGACGGTGACATAATTGATCCGTGCGCCTGCCTGTAAAAATGTCCGGTTGGCGCCGACATAGCCGGGCGTCCCGACGACTATTTCTTCGCCTGGTTTGATAAGGATAGCTGCCGTGAGGTAGATCCCCATTTGAGTGCCCTTTGTGATCAGGATATTTTCCGGGGTGACCGATAATCCCCGCGTATCGCACAGGAAAGCCGCCAGGGTCTCCCGGAGATAGATAGTCCCCTGAGCCCCGCCGTAGGTCAGGTACTTCTTGTGGAAAGATTGCCGGGAGAGCCGCCTGATGCTTCGGACCAGGTCCTCTATCGGCGCAAGGCGAATATCCGGGAAGCCGGGATTTAACACCAGTTTGCCGGCCGGCGGAAAATCGCCCGGCATATCGATGGGCACGATCCATTGAGCGTCATAGCCGAAACCGGTATTCTCGGGTAGTTTAAATACTTTCGACCCTTCACTCAGGCCCTTTGGTGACAGTAGCGGGGGATCTACTTTTACAAAAGTCCCCTTTTTCGGCATCGTTTCTGTCCACCCCTGCGAATCCAGTTCCTGGTAGGCGGCCACCACGGTCATTCGGTTGATCTTTAATAACGTCGCCAGCTGTCTCGACCCGGGCAGCCGCAGTCCCTTCCTGAATTTCCCCTGGTGAATGTTCTGAATGACGGCATTGGCGACCTGGATATAGACCGGTATGTCGGACTTCTTGTCGATGGCGATCAATTCCTTTATGATGGGCATCTGGATGAGGTTAAATATTAAAACTGGATGAGTTGGCTCATCCAGTAAAGATATAGCTTTACGGTATGAAATACACACTTGTCCTGCTCCTCTTAATAGTTGTCAGATCCGGTCATGCGCAGGGTATCGACAGCTTCCCCCTGCCTAAATTGCAATTTGCCCCTAATGGGGAATTGATCATCAAGGCATCTCCCACCTCTTCGGATACCGATTTCGATTACCTCGTTGGCAAATGGACAATGAAGAATAAGCACCTTAATTCAAGGTTGAACAACTGTAAGGAATGGACCGAATTCGAAAGCACGGTAGAGAATGTTAAAGGGCTCCTGGGGATGGGCGATTTTGATATCGTACATAGCAATAATAACGGGAAAGCATACGAAGGCAGAACGATACGGATATTCGACCCTGCGACCAGGCTTTGGCGATTATACTGGATAGACAGCAATGGCGGTCCCATAGATCCTCCCGTGGTAGGTTCATTCAGTAATGGCATCGGGTTGTTCTTCTGTAAGGATTTCCAGGTAGGTAGGCCCGTTATTGTAGTGTTCAGATGGGATAAGACCAACCCGGACCAGCCGGTTTGGAGCCAGGCCTTCTCTGACGACAACGGGAAAACCTGGGAATGGAACTTTACNNAATACCTCCTACAGGGTCAGGTAAAGCATCATATTTTTTTCGCGAATATCGATCCTTCGGATTGCTCCAACTGAAAGCCGGTCACTCTATTCGCATCATCCGTCTTGAAGTGAACCTTTAGGAACATGCCCTTTACATAGAAGTCCTTATCCGTCTCTGCCTTCAACACAATTTTGGTATTCCCGGGAGGCATGGCAATCAATTCGCCCTTCTCCCTGGATAGATGCACCGTATCCGTGCCGACGAGATAGGTGCCGGTATATCGATCCAGGATGGTCGGGGAGACGGCTAAGGCAGGCCTTTCAAAGGCCCACTGTAACCCCCGGGCATATCCTTCGGGCTTGGTGCCGGCATGCCCCGTGTTCTCCATGATCAGGGTCTGGAGTTCCAGCCCCGGGACCTTCTTTTCCTTCAAATCCGCGACGAACTGCTTAAAATCGGCGACATCAGTCTCCATGGCCCCTTTCCCCATAAAGAGCTTGACCGGAGTGGTGGACCCCTTCTCTTCATATTGTTGTTCGTACGTACGAAGGACCCCATTATCCCATTGCACCGCTGGACTGGTCAGCACATAACGGTGGAACAAAGAAGGATCATTGAACAGGGCATACAGCGTAAATAGGCCGCCCAGGGAACTGCCCATGAGAGTGCGGTCGCTCGTTACCCGGTATTGGGATTGGATAAAAGGGATAAGCTCCGTTTTGATGAACGCCAAAAATTTCGGCCCCTGGCCCGAAGGCATTTGCCCAATAGACGTAGGCGTAAAATCCCGCCCTCGCAGCATCCCGGCATTGGGATCTTTCCCTCCCCAGGTAATGCCAACGATGATGAACTCCGGCAGAAAACCATCATAATATTGACCGCCATAGACACCTGTCATGAAAGGGAAGTCGTATTGCGCATCCAGCAGGTAAACCACGGGATAGACTTTACCCGTATCCCGCCCATAACTGCCGGGCAGATTGATATACAGACTGTACTCCTGCCCCACAATAGTACTGTTCAGTTTCAGCACCTGCGTATTCGGGATCTCAACCTTCGGCAGCGTGTCTGCCTGCGCATAAATGTGGTTGGGCATTGCAAAAGCAAAAACAGCGATCATCAGCGACCAGTGGAAGGAATGCCGGTTCAGCATGGCGGTAGTTTGAGTGTAGCAATTGATCTCCAAAGCTATACCAATGTCCGCTATCATTCAATTAAATTGTTTTGATCACCCTGCAAGGATTACCCGCCGCAAGCACGCCCTCAGGAATCGACCGCGTGACGACACTGCCGGCCCCAATGGTGGTGTTTTGGCCGATCGTCACATTCGGACAGATGATCGCCCCGCCGCCAATCCATACATTGTCCCCGATGACGATAGGCGCCGCCAGTTCCGGCCCCTTGATACGCTCCGAAGCTTTCAGTGGATGATAGGCAGTATAGATCTGCACGGAAGGCCCGAATTGAACGTTGTCTCCAATCGTGACCCGGGCACAATCCAGGATCACACAGTTGAAATTCATATAGAAATTTTCACCAACCAGTATATGCCTGCCGTAATCACAATAAAATGGCGGCTCTATATTAGCATTTGAACACCTGCCCAGCAGCTGTTGCAATATGGCCATTTTACTATCCCGGCTACCCGCAGTTAATTGATTATACTGCTGCAACAGCTGCCTGGCACTCAACCTCATGGCCGTGAGCTGCGCGTCCGACGCATCATATAATTCACCAGCTAGCATTTTTTCTAATTCTGTCTTCATTAATGTGCTAAATTTACGCCATCTCATGCTACCAACATCCATCACCACCCGCCTTTTCATCGATCACCTCGTCCTGACTATTCAGGATATCAACAGATCGGCAACTTTTTATTCTGCCATCTTCGGCGAACCCGCCTATCGCAACGAGGGATCGGTCATGTACCACATAGGCCCTACAAGATTGTTTCTGATGCTGCCCCACGGCGACCCCCTGCCCAACGATAAGTTCGACCCTAAAAGGATCGGACTGGAACATTTCGCCATCGGCATCGCCTCAGTCGAAGACCTGAAAGAAATTGAAAAAGCCCTTAATAAAGGCGCCATCACCCACAGCGGCATCCACATCGACAAACACAGCGGCAAAGAAAAGATTTGGCTGGATGACCCCGATAAAATAAGGGTGGAATTCTTCACGTAGCAAGCCCCGTTTCCGCCCCCAAATACCGCGTCGCAACTGCCTCTTCCCTCGCACCTCCTTCCCCGGCAAAAACCCTGTACACCTTGGCATTCGGCCGCGAAGCCACACCCCCCATCAACTCCCCGTCTATAAAATGCGCCGCCGCCCCGTCATCTGCCGCATAACCGGGCTTCATCCTGCCCTCCGCAATAAATCTTTGCAAGGTAGGGCGCCGCATAGGCTCACCATCATAGTGCGGACAAAAGCTCCCCTTGATGATGCCGAGACAGGGAATGACATTCAGGGACCCCGGCCAGCTGTCGGTACTGCACTGCTCGAACCAGCAATTGGCGCCGGCGCTGATACCCGCCAGCACAATACCATTGTCATAGGCCTGTTGAAGGATACGATCCAGCTGCCACTCCTTCCACAGTGCTATCATGCTCTTCGTATTGCCGCCGCCTACATAGATAACGTCCTGCTCCATCACGTAGGACTCCAGGTCGGCCGTATGGGGCGTAAATAAGGAAAGGACCCCGGGCTTTGCATCCAGCCGTGTAAAGGCCCGATAAAAATTCAGAGCATATCGTGTCGCATCGTCCGTCGCATGCGGAAAAAAACAGACAGAAGGCGTCTTTCGACGGGCTTGTCTGATGACATACTCATCCAGCAAAGGATTGTCCGGCTCCATCGAAAATCCGCCACCACCCATCGCAATGACCTGCTTTTTAATCATATGGGGAGTTATTTTCTGCCCGAAGTACGGGAATCTTTATTAATTTGTCATTTATGACACGTCTATTCTTCTTTCTCCTCCTGCTGACCGCATGCTCGGCCAACCCGTACAAGGCCACCAACAAGATCTACAAGCATGAGCTTCGGGATTCCATGCGGCTCCTCAGTCAGGCGCCCCGCACCACCGACGTCGATTCTGTACCGGCCCCGCCTTATTGGGTCGGCACGATCAATTTCAATCTGCGCAAACCTAATTTCGTCATCATCCACCACACGGCCCAGAACAGCTGCCCCGAGACCTTGCACACCTTTACCATCACCAAAACCCAGGTCAGCGCACATTATGTTATCTGCAGGGATGGGACTGTCTACCATATGCTCAACGACTACTTACGGGCCTGGCAGGCCGGCGCCAGCAAATGGGGAAATGTAACGGATATCAACTCTATCTCTATCGGCATCGAGCTCGACAACAACGGCTTTGAGCCCTTCCCCGACGCACAGATCAATAGCCTCCTGCATTTGCTGACCAGGCTCAAGACCAACTACCACATTCCCACGGCCAATTTTATCGGTCATGGCGATATCGCACCCACCCGAAAGAACGATCCCAGCTCCCTCTTCCCCTGGAAAACACTCGCGGATAAAGGATTTGGCTTGTGGTATAACGATACCACCGGCATAGCCGTTCCGGATAACTTCAGCAGCCTCATGGCCCTCCGCCTGATCGGCTATGACATCCGGGACAGCAGTGCGGCCGCCCTGGCCTTCAAAAGACATTTCGAACAGGATACCACCCGCACCTGGGGCGATCCCGACAAAAAAGTCCTTTATACCCTCTATCAGCGGTATGAATAGCACCTCTACAGCGCATCTATTTTTTTCTGAATGATCTGCTTGTCTGTCGTTGTCTTTGCAAGATAGAGCGCCAGTAGAAAATGCGCTATTGCCTTTTTGTTATCAATACCGGTATAGAGCTCGCCCAATAGGGTATAATAAAAATGGTTATCCGTCAACATCAATTTCTCCGCTTCTGCAATGGCCGCCTGTTTACCGTTCGCTTTGGCCAGCGCAAAAGTCCGGTTCAGCGCCGCTATCGGTGAATATTCCACCTGTAACAACCGGTTATAAAGCTGAAGGATATTCTCCCATTTTTCGGCCGTATCCTCTTTGATGCAATGCCAGTAGGCGATGCTTGCTTCCAGGTGATATTTCGAAAGGACCTCGCCACTAGCCGAGCGGTGAAGATAGTATCCGCCCTGGCTGATCAGAGCAGCGTCCCATAACGCAGTATCCTGGTCGTCGTAAAGCACCATCTCTCCCCGCAGACCTACCCTTGCCTCGAACCGGGAGGCATGAAAACACATCAAAGACAACAGCGCATTAACTGCCGGTTTATTGGTCAGGGGATTTTCGACCAGCATCCGGCACAGGCGCATCGCCTCAAAACACAACTCCTTGCGAATGGTAATATCCTGGCTAAGACTGTAATACCCTTCACTGAATAAAAGGTAGATCGTGGTCATTACCGTGGCCAGCCGTTCATCGATCTCCCGCACCCCCGGCATCCGGAGACTGATCTTCTCTTCCCGCAACTTCTCCCTCGCCCTGAACAGTCGTTTATTGATCGTTTCCTTATTGGACAGGAAGGCATCCGCAATCTCTTCAATGCCGAAGCCACAAAGGATACGTAAAGACAACCCGATTTGCGCCTCGGGAGAGATCGCGGGAGTACAAATGGCAAACATCATCTGCAACTGGCTGTCCTCGATATTTTTCGGCGACAGATCAATATCCTGTTCGTCAGAGCCCGAGACTGTCCGGGCTCCCAAAGCCCCGGCGCCCCCCGCCACGGAAACTTTATGCCGGAAGACGCTCTCCCGTTGCAGCCAGTTCCTCGCCTTATTCTTCGCGACATGATACAGCCAGGCGACAGGATGGGGAGGAATGCCATGCAACGGCCACGTCTGGGCCGCCGCCAGAAAAGTGTCACTGGCAATGTCTTCGGCAATTTCTATCTGGTCAAAGCCAAAACGTTTGCATAATACGGCGACAATCTTGCTGTACTCCGTCCTGAATAGATGCGGGATCAATGGCTGTTGTTCCATTATTCTCTTTTGGCAATCTTCCGGACCTCCATACTGTTGCCTTCTCCCTGTAGCACCGGGCAGCCCTTGGCGAATTCCACTGCTTCATCGATGGACTCCGCCCTGACGATCATATACCCGCCGATCGTCTCCGCAATCTCGCCGAACGGCCCGTTGGTGACGACATTCTTCGGCTTCACGACCCTGCTGTCGTCGAACACCAGACCATTCCCCCCGACATATTTATTCTGGGCGGCAATACCTCCTATCCAGTCCATCGTCTGTTTCATCCAGATTTGCATTTGCTCCGGCGAGGCCACTTTTTTCCCGTCGGGATGCCTCATGATCAACATAAACTCGTCCATAATGGTAAATTTTAATGGTTGATAAATAAATGTACAACCATTACAAGCGAGAGAGCAAAAATTGGACATCAAAATACCTCCCCTACATTCACTGCTATCCCTCCCCCTGACCCGGGTAACCCAAAGCCATAGTCCACACAAATATTCGTCCCCGAATTCTTATTCAGCTTGATCCGGATCCCTGCCCCATATCCCGGAGCAATAGAGGTAAATTGGCTGGCCAGGTTCTTGGTAAAAGTCTGCGCATTGGCAAAGATCACCATGCCAAACATCCCGTTCCTGCTGAGGGTGATCCGGTCCTCCGCTTCCAGGTATGTCATATCGGCGCCTCTGTACCTCCCCTGGATATAGCCCCGGCCGGTATTGAACTGATCGTCCCAACCCGTACTGGGCAATAGCAGATAAGGCGTTTTTCCTCCTACGCTCCTCCAATCGAAACCCCATAGCGCCAGGATATTCCTGTTGTCCGGTCGCAACGCAAAATACTTTCGCACGTCGATCTGCGTGCTGCCCCAGTTACCCTGGCTGCCCAAAGCCTCCAGACTGCGGTGATAGACGGCGCTGGCATACCATCCGTTGAAGGGATTGGCAGCATTGATCCTGCTGTCATACAGCACTCTTACGACCGGACCGGAACCTTCTTCCGTCGGCGTGAATCCATAACGCTGAAAGCTGGTGATGATGCCCGGCGGCGGATTTATCTCCTGGATCTTGTAGAAATAGTCGAAATAATAACCTAACCCCGCATACAGATTGCGGGCGAGTTTCCGGAGAATGGTAGTATGGATTTTTATATAACGGAAGTCGATGGTATAACCGTCGGAATAATTGGTATGGCCCCCCAGCCCAAAAGTCGTAGACGGATATTTCATGTACCGCCAGTCGGCAATGATATTGTACTTGTCACCTTTCGTCCACAGACTGGCATAACTTTGAGCAATGATCTGGTTATACTGGGAATAAGTAAAGCTGGAAAGGATGTCCGACTCCTTCGATTCCAGGGGATTTCCCATATAGAAATCCAATCGGTCGCTCAGGACGGCTGCCGCCCCGGTCACCTGTGTATACCCGGCAGCAGGGAAAGGAGAATTGTAAACGGCCCCATCTTTAATATGGGTGTCCCTGCCACCTTTAAACAGCTTGTCATAAGTATCGATCAAATCCCTTTCCTTCGCCAATTCCGCCGAATCCTGGCGCGTAGGCCCCGTCGCCTGCCCTAAACTGGCCCCTATGCCTGCCCATAAAAAATACAGCAATAATAGGATGCCTCTTCTCCTGAGCCGTCCAAATTCATGAATAATCAGCTGCATCCGTTAATTGTTATGGCTTTGATCTGATTGTTGCCGCATCGTTTAGCAGATAAAATTCCCTAACCTAATGTTAACATTTAGCTGAACAGCTGATTGATCGTGGCATAGGCAACGGTGTCGGCGGCAAAAGTAAATGTTCCTTTCCCGCGGATCTCCTCCGCCGCCCGCAGAAATGACCCGTAGGCTACCCGGGCGAGCGTCGACCCCAGGCTGATCCTCTTCACGCCCAGTCTGGCCAGCTCGTCCACCGAAAAATCGCCCTTCCCTAGCCCCATCAGGACATTCACCGGCCGAGGCGCCACCGCCCTGACAACGGCATCGATCTCCTCCCGCGTTTTTAATCCCGGCGCATACAGCACATCCGCGCCGGCATCGGCATAAGCCTCCAGGCGGCGGATCGTATCCTTCAGATCGGGACGGCCATGGATCAGATTTTCAGCCCTCGCCGTCAGCATGAACGAGAAAGGCAAGGTCCGGGTTGCTTTCACCGCAGCCTTAATCCTTTCCACCGCAAGGTCGTACGGATAAATGGGATCATCCGGGCGCCCGGTCGCATCCTCGATGGAACAGCCGGCCAGGCCTGCCTTGGCAGCCAGCAAAACGGTGTCGAAGCAGGCTTCGGGATCGTCGCCATACCCATTTTCCAGATCTGCCGATACCGGCAGCGGCGTAGCATTGACGATATCATGTGCATTGTTCAATGCTTCTTCCCGGGTAATACCGCCCTGCCCATCCGCGCGGCCCATCGAAAAGGCCAGCCCCGCGCTCGTGGTGGCCAGCGCCTCGAATCCCAGCTGCGCCAGCATTTTTGCCGAGCCTGCATCCCAGGGATTAGGGATGACGAAAATACCCGTTCGCTCGTGGAGTTTTTTAAAGGCTTCCGCCCTCGTTACTTGTGAAGGATGCACAAAGAGTATGTTAGTAGTTAAGGCAACAAGTTACGGCTATTGGCTATCTTTATAAAAAAATAACGATGATAGCATTTCTGGGCATGGGTCTTCTGGGGACAAACTTTGTCAGGGCCATGATAAAAAAAGGCAGCCAGGTACAGGTGTGGAACCGGACATTTGAAAAAGCCGCGGCTTTGG
>PMUF01000587.1 GCA_003167015.1 Chitinophagaceae bacterium
CAAATCCGCCGCCGCCCGCAACGTCCGCTACAACAGCGGCATCGGCCTGATCACCAACGGCCCGGATGCGGCAAAATGGGCGCTCGCCGTCACCACCGCCGGCAACCGCACCCTCGACGTCAGCATCGACGACCTCCGTCAATTGCCTAAGTCCGAGATCGTCTTTGAATTCAAATGCATCGAAGGCTGGAGCCAGGTATCCTGGTGGGGCGGTGTAAAGTTCAGCGACTTCGTCCAACATTATGGCCTGCAAAAAGAAACGGCGCTCGACTACGTCGGCCTCAGCACACCCGATGATAAGTATTATGTCGGTATAGACACGCCCAGCGCCCTCCACCCGCAGACCCTGCTATGCTATGAGATGAATGGCCAGCCCCTTCCCCTCCGCCATGGCGCACCCCTAAGATTGATCATTCCCGTGAAATACGGCGTCAAAAACCTCAAATGTGTCGGCAAAATATTCTTCAGCAACGACCGCCCCCGCGACTATTGGTTCGAACGCGGTTATGATTACTATTGCGGATTATAACGCCGCGGCTGGTCATTCCGACCTCAGACTATCGACCGGATTGGCCAGTGCTGCCCGGATGGTCTGCAGGCTGATGGTAGCCAGCGTGATGATGAGGGCGCCCGCCGCCGTTGCAACGAAGATCCACCAGGGCAGCGTAGCATGATAAGCATAATTCTGCAGCCAGTGGTTCATGGCATACCACGCGACGGGAGTTGCGATCAGCAGGGAAAGGATCACGAGCGTCACGAATTCTTTGCTCAGCAGGCCCCACAGGTTGAATACGGAGGCGCCCAGCACTTTTCTCACGCCTATCTCTTTTACGCGTTGTTCAGCCATGAAAGCGGCCATGGCAAACAGACCCAGACAGCTGATAAAGACCGCGAGAATGGCAAAGGCGGTCGCCAGTTTGCCGGTCCGTTGTTCATCGCCGAACTTTTTCCCATATTCTTCGTCGGCAAATGTATAATCAAAAGGCTGGAGGGGGCTATAGGTTTTATATACTGCCTCTATTTTAGCCAGGGCCTCGCGGGTACTGATGGATGGGCTGAGCTTGAAAAAATCGAAAGTATTGCTGTTGGCGTCCATGTGATAGAGGGTCGGTCGTACCGGTTCATAAGGAGATCCGGCTACAACGTCTTTGATCACACCGATGATGGGCATAGGGTGGTCATCCCAGCGGATGATTTCGCCGACGGGATTCGTGAGCCCCATAAATTTTGCGGCCGTTTCGTTGATAATAAAGGCAGATGAGTCCAAGGCGAAATCGCGGGAGAAGTCACGGCCTGCCAGGAATTGCCAGCCTACCGTCTTTCCGTAGTCATAGGTGACGGCAGTATTGGGAAAGTCTACAGCCTGGTTGGGGTCTTTCCCCCTCCATACGATGCCGCCATTGGATGACCAGTTGTCGGTCAGGGGGCTGGCGGATTCGGCCATTTGGGTGACGGCGCCCTCCTTTATCAATGTCGATTTGACAACATCGAAATGTTCGTGGATGCCGGGTGCGAGTCGTCGAATGCTGATGAGCTGGGTACGGTCATAGCCGATGGGCCGGTCTTTGGCGAATTGGATTTGCCGGAAGACCACGATGGTGCCGATGGCGAGGATGACGGAGACGGTGAATTGGACCACGACGAGCGTTTTCCTCGGAGCAGACGCCAGTCGACCGGCTTTGAACGTCCCTTTCAATACGGAAACGGGATTAAAGGAAGAAAGATAAAGCGCGGGATAGGTGCCGGCCAGGATACCGGTGATCAGGCTGAAAGCAATCCCCAGGGTCCAGAAGACGGGATTGGTCCAGGGCAGGGTCATTTTTTTATCGGCAATATCATTGAAGATGGGCAACGTCAGTACGACAAGTACCAGGGCGAGGACAAAGGCCAGGAGAGCCACGAGAACGGATTCGCTGTAGAATTGGCTGATGAGCTGGCTGCGCAGCGATCCGATGGCTTTACGGATACCGACTTCTTTTGCACGCCGTTCGCTTCGGGCGGTACTGAGATTCATAAAATTGATACAAGCCAGCAGCAGGACAAAGATGCCGATGATCCCAAAGAGCCAGACGAACTGGATACGGCCGCCGGTATTCACGCCATTTTTAAAATCGTTGTACAGGTGCCATTTGCTCATGGGATGTAGAAGGACTTCATTCTTAAACCTTCGCTCGTCAGGATTTACATGATCGAGAACCGTGGATCTGATCTTTGCCGATACCTGATCCATGCTGGCATTGTCGGCGATCCGGACGTAGAGGCGGAAACTATAGTTGCCCCAGGGGTTTTGCATTTGCCGGATCCAGGGGTTAGTGGCCACTTTGAGGTCCCAGGGCATGATATAGCTGACGTCGGCGAAACTGGAGTTGGAGGGAAGGTCGGCATAGACGCCGGCCACTTTCGTGGCGGTGCTACCATCCATTTTAATCAGTTGGCCGACGGGATTGACATTTCCGAAGAAGGTCGAGGCAAGGGAGGAAGACAGCAGGACGGCATCCGGGTCTTTGAGGGCGTCGCGGGCGCCGCTCAGCATATTGAGGTCCAGCAGGTCGGGGGCCTGGGGCTCGAAGAAAGTACCGGCGGCGGATACGGATTTACCGGGAGTCGATAGGATGTGCAGTTCATTCCAGGACGATCTGACGACATATTTGAAGTCGCTGCCATAGTCTTTCCGCAGGACGTCAGCTTCGGGAACAGGCAGCGTCGGAAAGGTGTTGACACTACCATTCATTGTCGCTTTGCTAAGGGCCTGGGCGATCCTGTCGTAATGGGGGTTGCTCTTGTCGAAGGATACTTCGTCCCAGATCCACAGGCCGATGAGAATGGTGACGGCCATTCCGGCGGAGAGGCCAGCAATATTGATGGCGGTGGCAGTCTTGTGCGAGCGCAGGCTGCGCCAGGCAGTTTTGAAATAGTTTTTCAGCATACTTTCCCGGTTTTGATAAGGAAAGGACACACTGTCAGCCGAATTGTTGCACGCCCCCGGCAATCAATCTGCATTATACACCGCCCCGAAAGGAAAAACCCAGTTATCCGGAAATTCCGGATAGTTCAAAAAAGGGGTGACTGTCTTTACGCATATCCCTCCGCCTGCTTCGCTTCCTCCAATTCTTTCCTGTTGGCAACACGCTGAAATAAAAAAGTCCGGCCACCGCTATTCCGCTCCCTGAAAAACTGCCTGTTTTGATAAAACTCCCTGAACAGAAAACTCAGTTCCCGCAGCGAAATAGGCACGGCGCCGGCGTCGAAAATCAAAGCCTTGATGTTTCTCTTCCGCAGTACTAGTTTGGCCTGAAATTTCATAGATCCCATAAATCGATATTTTTAATGTCTTACTACAAATACCCGCATCTATTTCTCCAAATACCCCCTCGCCTCCTCCACCCAGTCCTTATCCGCCCCCAGCAACACATCCGGCTGTATCCCCACATTATCGATCCCCTTCCCGATATCCACCCTTCTGCTGCGCGTTGTCGCATAATGCAGCATAAATGGCAGACAGGGTAATGCCACATCCCGCACATTCGCATAATCGAGAACACCCGCCGTATGCTGCCCCATCAGGGTCACCTTCCGGCTTTGCATCGCCTCCAGCAGGAATTGCTCGGTTGAACTCGCACAGTCTTCGTCGATCAGCACGACTATCTTTTGCGGAAATGCCCTGACCTCGGGCCGCGTGACCGTATCCCCATCATCGATCGCTACCATTTGACCGCGTCGCCCCTGCATCTGCGCGATAATTCTCAGTATCGTGGCCTTATTTTCCTCGGGTATATCCTTCGCGTCCAACAGCGCCGCCCAACCCCTGATATTGTCATCTGTCGCCAGTACATCTACGCCTGCAACGGTAACCGGACCGGTATACAACCATGCCCGCAATGGGCTATACACAAAATCAGAACCTCCGCCGTTGCCCCGGAGGTCAAGAATCAGATCAGGAACGGATGCAAGGATCGCGGAATCGGCATGGAAAAGAGAGTCTACCGGCCAGGTGTTGCTTTCATCGAAAGTGCCGATACCGATATAATAAGTCTTATCCGAAAGCCGCCTCGCTTGTATGGTCTGCCACTGCTGCTGCAACGCCGGTGACCGGCTGCGTATCGCCTTGTGGGCCGGAGTTCCATCCCTGATCCAGATCCCGTCGCCAAAAGATACGCCGTCGAAATGAAAAATTTCGGGGTCTATACTATGATCCCTTAGATATCCGCAGGCCAGAAAATGCGTCGCATCGAACCTCCTCAATTCTAACTTGATCTGCCCCCGTCGCCACGTCGGGGCCTTCGACGTAACGATAACACCTGCATAATCCCGTTCAGCAGTTTTACTTTGGACGATGGCTATTGTATAGGTGGAGTCTGAAGTATGATAAATCCCCTCCATCCCTTTCCGCCGCGACCTCAACTGGGCCAAAGTCTGAGGCGTCAGCCGGATGATCTCCACGGGATCGGCCGTCGCAGCATTTCCTGAAGTTGGGCCGGTGGCATTTGCCGGAATCGCCGTAATATAGTTATGCCCGTCCTTGAAAAAACCCAGCCATTCCTTCATCAACGCTGCACAAAACCCCGGCTTATTTACCGCGGCAGCCAACGTGACAATATCTGCGGTGACGGAATCGTAAACGAACCTGTTTTCACCCGTCCCCTTATCCTTGAACCCGGCATAGTTTTTCTCCATATACTGGATGAGGAACTGAAATTCATCGGTGCAGTGGCAGTCCTGGGCGGATAACGTCAGCCCTGCAATCAATAGAAAGGACAGGAAAAAAATCGCTCTTATCATGGCAGTGGAATGATCGGTCTACGCATACCCCTCTTCCTTCTTCATCATCTCTAATTCCTTCTTAGACCGTGCTTGCTGAAATAAAAAGGTCTGACCTCCCCGGTTGCGCTCTGCAAAAGCCGTTTGATTGGCATACAATTGCCTGAATACCTGACCCAATTGCTGCATCGAAAGAAGATCCTCTAGTAAAAACTGGTATAAATGTCGCTCCCCGTTTACCTTGAAATGCAGTTTGTTCTCCATGCCATCCAGCCGGTGTCTCCGTGTGGGCCGGAAACTCGGCCCTGTCATGCCATAATATCCCTCCACCCAAAAATCGAGGTCTTGCATCTCGCTGATCGGATAGACTTGATCACCGACCACAATCCTTTCACTGCTCACCACCAGATCCGTATCGGTCACTTCGTGATGCAACATGCCTCCATTAGTCCGCCGGCGGCCGATCAGAAGCAAGGCGATGCCCCCGCCCAGTCCTAGCAGCGCAAACATAAGATAGGCGCCAGCTTTTAGCCTATGTACCATGCGCAACGAAATAATAGTGCAAAATATCAGTGCGCCGCCGGCCTCCATTAGATGAGCACCTGCATTTTTCCTGGGATTAACAAGCTTGGTTTGAAATTCCATATATAAGGAGTTGCCCTAAAGTAAGCCCAATTTCGCAGCCCGCCAAACCACAGCCCTCCCGGCTCCGCCCCTTACGCATACCCATACCTCCGCTTAAACTCCGCCAGCTCCTTTTCATTCAATACCCTGAACATATACGTCCGCGTCGACCGGTTGCGCTCTACAAAAGGGATCCGCCGCTCATAAAATGCATTGAATAACACCGCCAGCTCCTGCACCTGCGCCTTACCCGACAGGTAAAACCCGCAATCGATCTTTGCCCCGCCCGATTCGAAAGTCAGCTGGTTGGTCATCCCGTCGGAATTGCTCCCCGACACCATCGCCCCGTCATTTACATACATCCCGTTATAGGCCTCCACGTTGAAATCCATCCGGCTGACCAGCCGCATCGGATAATGCACGGCGCCGACGGTGATGCCCGCCATACTCACCACCAGCTCATCTTCCGACAGCCCGTAGCTCCGCACGTCACCCCGGGCAATGATCGCTCCCAGGATCACAATGCCGATGCCCACCCCAAAAACATAAGGATAATAATAACTGACCGCGGGAATAAACGCTACCGCCAGCGAAGAGACAGCAATGACCAGCCCGGCATAGGCCACATACGCCCTCGCATTTCGGCGGGAAACAACCATTTTCGTACGGAATTCCATTGCCCTAATTTACGCTTTTTCATAAATAACCGCAGCCCCCTGTCCTACCCCCACACACATCGTCGCCAGAGCGTATCCCAGCCCCGACCGCCGCCCCATTTCATGCAGCAGCGTCGTCGATATCCGCACCCCGCTGCAGCCCAGCGGATGACCGATCGCAATCGATCCGCCGTTCACATTCACGACAGAAGGATCCAGCCCCAGCTCCTGCATGCAAACCACTGCCTGGACCGCAAAAGCCTCATTCAGCTCGACCAGCCCCAGCGCAGACACGCCAATGCCCGCCCGCTTCAGCGCCTTCTGCGTAGCCGGAATAGGCCCCACCCCCATGATCGCAGGATCGACCCCCGCCACCGCCATGCTCACCACCCGGGCCCTGGGCGTTAACCCGAACCGCTTTACCGCCTCCTCGGAAGCCAACAACATTGCCGCAGCCCCATCATTGATGCCGGCCGCATTCCCTGCCGTCACCGTTCCATCTTTGATAAAAGCCGGCCGCAAAGCCGCCATCTTCTCCAGTGAGCTCACCCGCGGCTGCTCGTCGACAGAAAAATAGATCTTTTCAGACTTGCCCCCCAATATCTCGACAGGCGCCAGCTCGTCCGCCCACTTACCCGCCGCTAAAGCGGCAAAATATTTGTCCTGTGATCCCAGCGCAAAGACATCCTGCGCCTCGCGCGACACTTTCCACCGCTGTGCCACATTCTCCGCCGTTTCGCCCATCGAATACGGATGATAGACCTCGGCGAGCCGCTTATTCACGAACCTCCATCCGATCGTAGAATCGACCACCTCCGCCTGGCGGCTATAAGCATGCGAAGCCTTGGCCATCACGAACGGCGC
>PMUF01000506.1 GCA_003167015.1 Chitinophagaceae bacterium
GGCCGCAGGGTATTTGAAATAGGAAGCAAATTTTACTTTGAAAATATGGGTATACGGAATGTAATTACAGGATACCAGCTAAAGGACAGAGGCAAGCTTTTGGAGAACATCGTGTACAACCAACTGCTCTACCTGGGCTATGATGTCAAGGTGGGGACCTTTCATGCCCGGGAAATTGATTTCGTTTGCGAACGGGATAACGAAAAGTTATATATCCAGGTAGCCCTCCGGCTGGACGGACAGGAGACGATCGACAGGGAGTTTGGAAATTTGCTCGCTATAGCCGACAACTATCCTAAGATCGTAGTCTCTGAAGATCATTTTGATGGGAATACCTATCAGGGCATCCGACACATGCAGATAAGGGATTTTCTACAAACAAAGGACAGCATCTGACCCGGGTGTGCCCTCTGAGAATATGATGAAGGACAACCGCTCAACCCCCGCCAAACACAACCTTAACATAATCC
The DNA here is from genome assembly GCA_003167015.1 of Chitinophagaceae bacterium. Classification (GTDB taxonomy): domain Bacteria; phylum Bacteroidota; class Bacteroidia; order Chitinophagales; family Chitinophagaceae; genus Puia. The sequence continues at coordinate 471 of PMUF01000506.1, forward strand.
TAATATAGCGGTCCTACTTTCACCCGCCAACCGACACCGGCCAGGGTGAACCGCTTATGATACATTTTCTACAACTGCTGCTCCTGTTCTCCCAAACCATCACTATCAAAGGTATCGTCCTCGATTCCTCCACCAACAAACCCATTGGTTTGGCCACCCTCACGCTGACCGACAGCAGCACCGGCGAAACCGTCCGTTCATCCGTCACAAAAAATGACGGCACATTTGAATTGACTGCCCCCGCCATCCAGGCATACAACCTCGCATTGACCTATATCGGCTACTCACCCAAAACCATTTCCATTCCCGGTAACAAGCCTTCAGCCGACCTCACGCTTGACCTCGGCAAAATCTTCCTCTCCGGGGGATCCTCCGGCCAGTTACAGGCAGTCGCCATCGTTGCATCCCGCCCCGTCGTGAGACAAGAGATCGACCGGATCAGCTATGACGTCCAGGCCGACCCCGACAGCAAGGCTAATGACGCGCTCGAGATGCTGCGGAAAGTGCCGATGGTCACCGTGGACGCTAATGATGTCGTTCAGCTAAAAGGCAGCAGCAATTTCCAGATCTTCATTAATGGCAAACCTTCGGCCTTGATGGTGGCCAGCCCATCGGATGTACTGAAGGCCATGCCTGCCGCAACGATCCAAAAGATCGAGGTGATCACTGTACCGCCGTCTAAGTTCGATGGAGAAGGCCTCGCCGGCATCATCAATATCATTACGCTCAAATCGACCACCGATGGGTTCAACGGCAGTCTTTTCGCGCGCTATAATAGTGTTTTCGGCGAGCGCGGCAGCGCCTCCGTCAACGTGAGCGAAGGCCGGTTTAGCCTGACGGGGCTCTTGGGCCTGGGTCGGCAGCCGATGATCGCCAACAACATGGGATCGCAGCTGACCACTTATTCGCCGGCATCGGTGCTGTCCCAGCAAGGGCAAAAGTCAGAGGGTGGAAATTTCAATAACGGAAAAGCAGATCTGAGCTATGAGTTGGACAGCAGCAATTTGCTGACGGCCTCAGCCGACTTTTTCAACCGGCGGTTTAACCAGGTGACGTCAACTGAGCAGCAACTGACCTATGCGCCGGATAGTCTGGCTGAATCCTACCGGTTGCTCAATACTGGCCCGGTTACAGTGGCGGCGTTGGATCTTGGTGTCGGCGACCAGCTCAAATTCGGTCAGTCCAAAGACGGCTCATTGATCTTTACCTATCGCTATGCGTCCACGAATAACAGCCAGGGGAATACCGTCACGTCATCCGACGGCTATCACTATTCCGGCAGCGACTATACGCAGGCCAACAGCCTGCACACGAAGGCGCACAACATCGAGCTAAACCTTGTCAGGCCAATGGGCAAATGGATAATCGAGGCGGGTGCCAAGGCGATCCTGGGCACGAATGACAGCTATTTCAGCGATCAAAGCGAGGTCAACGATTTCAGCTATCATCAGAATGTCTATAGCGGGTACAATTCTTATCAGCTGAAATTACCGGGCTGGGAGCTGAAGGCCGGTCTCCGGCTGGAAAATACCGTCATCAGGAGCTCTTTCACTCAATCGCAGACGCCGATCCATGAAAACTATCTGAACGGGCTACCGGCCGTGTCCATCCAACGGAACCTCACCACTAATAGCAGCTTTACACTGGGTTTTACGCAACGGATACAGCGCGCGCTGGCCAGCCAACTGAATCCTTTTATCGACAAATCGGATCCATCCTTCATCGTCACGGGCAATCCGGCGCTGCGGCCCGTCGTCAACAATATTGTTCAGCTGGACTACAGCCGGTCCGCGCGGTTGTCAGTCAATCTCAGCCTGGATTATACGTTTGCCAACAATCCCATCCAAAATGTAACCGAGCTGATCAGCGACACCGTTTCGGAAAGCACCTACGAGAATGTGGGCAGCAACAAAACCGCAGGCGCGCATTTGACCCTGAATTATCCGTTGTTTACAAAGCTGAACCTTATCCTCAACACGCAGCTGTCGCATGTCTGGATCGCCGGCACCTACAATTCACAGTATTACAAAAATGACGGGTCGCAGGGAAATGCTGCAGCATCGGCCCGATATAGTTTCCCGCATCAGCTCACGGCTTCTGTCAGTTTCAACTACAAGAGCGGGAATGTTTATCTGCAGGGGACATCCAGCAGCTATACCTATCTTGGATTTAATGTGATCAAGGAGTTCTTCAAAAGACGGGCGACACTGTCGATCACTGCCTTTAGCCCGTGGAGCAAATTCAGCCAATATTCCGCCTCCACCATAACCCCGGATTTCAGTCAGTACACCTACAATCAATTTTATAACCGGAATTTCCGGTTTGCCTTTAATTATAAGTTCGGTCAGTTAAACGGCAATAGCCACCTGTCCAACAACCAGCTCCTGGAATAAAAATCCCCCGTAAATCAAATTATTATGTAAATTTCCCTCCATTTTGTAACGACAAACTGCCTAAAATATGGAGATTCAACAATCTAAAAGCAATCCCTCAGCCCTATACACCCTAATTACCGTATTCTTTTTCTGGGGATTCCTCGCCGCTTCCAATGGAGTCTTTATCCCCTTTTGCAAGGCCCACTTTCACATCACCCAGTTTGAATCCCAATTAATAGATTTCACTTTTTATGGCGGGTACTTTGTCGGTGCGTTGCTGTTCTACGCGATTTCATACATCTCCAAAGTCGACATCCTCGATAAATTAGGATACAAGAACGGGATCGTCCTGGGGCTGCTCGTCTCAGTGCTCGGAGCGCTCGTCATGATCCCCGCTCTCCATTCCGGCACTTTTGGTTTCATCTTGTTCGCCCTGATCATCATTACTATCGGTTTTTCCATCCAGCAGACCGCCGCCAATCCCTTCGTGGTCGCTCTTGGGCCCCCTGAGACAGGCTCCAACAGGTTAAATTTTGCCGGTAGCATAAATAATATAGGTACCCTGATAGGCCCCATTGCCATCAAGATTATTCTGTTTGGCAGGGTATCGACCATTATTCCTCCCGACAAGATCAGCCTGACAGCCGTCGACACCCTTTACTATGTACTGGCAGCCGTGCTGCTCTTGCTGGCAGTATTCTTTTGGGTGTCCAAACTGCCCAAGGTAACCTCCGATGAGAAAATTGAGATCAGCAAAAAGCCCAATCTGCCGTTATTTTTCCTGTTCATCGCCTTTCTCCTGATGGCAGGGGTGAACCAGTTTTCCGCCATAACAGGTGTACCGAAGGCATTTTTTGTCTACCCTTCGTTGTTGCTCGTCATGTTGACCCTGTTCCTTTCATTTACCGCTGCTAAAAAGAATAAAGAAGGGTGGGGTGCCATGCAATATCCCCAGTTGATATTGGGTATGTTTGCCATCTTCGCCTATGTGGGTACAGAGGCAACGATCCAGAGTAATCTGGGCGCCCTGCTGAAAACGCCTGAATTTGGCGGAGTATCCGAATCCGACCTCGCTCCTTACATTTCTTTATATTGGGGAAGTCTGATGATAGGGAGATGGACGGGTGCCATAGGCGCATTCAAATTGTCCAATACCGTGAAATATACCCTGCTGATCATCGTCCCACTGGTCGCTTTCGGCGTAGTGCTGGGCGTTAATTATTCCAGCGGCGTCGACATGAGTAAGTTCTATCCTTATGTGTTCTTTATTTTCATCCTGATCATCGCGTTTTTCATCGGCCAGCAAAGACCCGTCCGGACACTCGTCATTTTCGGATTATTGGGAATTACGGCCATGATCGTAGGATTATGCACCGTGGGTCACTTTTCAACACTCGTCCTAATCAGCGGCGGTCTCTGCTGTTCCATCATGTGGCCTTCTATTTTTTCATTAGCGATCACCGGGCTGGGCAAATACACGGCACAGGGATCCGCTTTCCTCATCATGATGATCCTCGGCGGCGCCATCATCCCGCCCATCCAGGGCTTTGTGGCTGATAGCACTCAGGGCGCCATCGGCGGAATCAGTGGCATCCACTTTTCTTATGTCGTCCCCGCCCTCGGCTTTACCTACCTCGCATGGTTTGCCTGGAAGGTCAGCAAGGAGTTAAGGGCACAGGGCATCGATCTGGACCATGTCGCCGTTTCGAACCCAAAACACTAGGGATCTTTCAGTATCTTTGCCCCGGTGATTGTGAAAAAGCCGTATGTCCTCCACACCTTGAAAAAGTATTTGGTTCCTCTTGCTTTAGGCGGTTTGGGTATCGGCACTACAGAATTTGTGATGATGGGCCTGTATGGGCCTGTTTACCCTTTTTAATGGATTGTCGGCGATCGCTCCCGGCAACTCGACCTTACTCGTGATGCGTTTGCTGGCCGGATTACCCCATGGAGCATTTTTCGGCGTCGGATCGGTAGTAGCCAGCAGACTCGCAGAGAAAGGCAAGGAAGCCCGGGCCATCTCCATGATGTTCGCAGGACTGACCCTGGCTAATCTGCTGGTCGTTCCCCTCGGCACATATGTGGGTCATCATTATTCATGGAGATATACTTTCGGTATCGTCACGGCGATCGGAGTGATCACTATCATCTTTCTTCAACTTTGGATGCCGGCGATACCGGTTTCCCGCTCCGGCAATTTCAAGTCCGAACTCCGCGTATTTCAGCGATGGGAACCCTGGCTCATTCTCCTGACTACCGCCATCGGTACCGGTGGCCTGTTTGCCTGGATCAGCTATATAGCCCCGTTGATGACCAGCGTGTCCCGCTTTTCCCCCAATACCGTTTCTTACATTATGATCCTTGCAGGCCTCGGAATGGTTGTCGGCAACATGGTGGGAGGTAAACTGGCAGATAAAATTCAGCCTGTCAAAGCCTGTATTATCCTCCTGACCTGTATGACGGTGGTATTGGTACTGATCTTTTTCTTTTCCGGCGTCCAAATCCTGTCACTTTGTTTTACATTTATGGCAGCGGCCTTGTCCATCGCACTGGCTACCCCGATACAACTGCTGATGATCCGTACGGCCACGGGAGGCGAACTGATCGCTGCGGCTTCGACCCAGGCTGCATTCAACATCGGTAATGCATTGGGCGCCTTCTTCGGTGGCCTGCCCATCATCGCCGGGTTCGGTTATAACTCACCCTCCTTGGTCGGGGCAGGCATGGCACTGGTCGGGATATTTTTCGCCACCCGTCTGTTTCGTCGGACCGGCACGTTAACCAAACATTCTTCAAATGCCCTCTATGAGATGGACCCGACTGCTATTGATAATGGTGCTGCTCACCGCCTCGTTCTTCCCGGCGGTCTCGAAAGCACAGGACGACACGTACGCCAAATACCATCTCAAAACCGTTAACACCCTCGGGGAATATCGAAGGCTCATCGCCAATGATCCGCGGCAGGAGATCGTCTACCTGAAAGACTTCATCCCCGGAATAACGCTCGACGTCCGCTATGCCACAGCCAACAACCTCATGCACCGGCCTATGTACCGCACGCCGGCCGCCTTCCTCCGCCTCCCCGCCGCACAGGCCCTGCTGGCCATCGAACAACAACTCCGCCCGATGGGCTATGGCCTCAAAGTCTACGACGGCTACAGACCATACAAAGTGACTGTCGCCTTTTATGAAGCCTATCATGACACCACCTTCGTCGCCTCCCCCTATACCGGCTCCCGCCACAACAGAGGCTGCGCCGTAGACCTGACCCTCATCGACCTCAGGACAGGCAAGGAGTTGTTCATGCCCACACCTTACGATGCCTTTACGAAACAGGCGTCCGCAACCTGGACCGACGGCCTTTCCGAACAGGCGCTCAGCAACAGGAAATTGTTGCAGGATGTCATGCTGCAGCATGGATTCGTCATCTATCCTTCGGAATGGTGGCATTTCGATTTCGCCGGCTGGCAGAATTATCCCGTCACAGATATCAGTTTCGAAGACCTCCTGGGCCGAAAGCCCCCGGCCAACTCCCGTAGCGGCGCGGATGCCGACAACCCTCCATTTGACGGCGCGTCCCCCGATCACAGCACCCTGCGCTATACGGCGGACTGGGAATCACTCCAATCACATCCCATCCCCGATTGGTTCAGGGACGCTAAATTCGGCATCTTTATCCATTGGGGTGTATACAGCGTCCCGGCATTCGGCAGCGAATGGTATCCCAGGGAGATGTAC
>PMUF01000495.1 GCA_003167015.1 Chitinophagaceae bacterium
GACCTGAAAGACCTCACCCGTGTCATCCACAAACCCGGCGGTTACCTGATCGCACCGGTCGGTGAAGAGAGGGTCGGGGATGTCTCCAATGTCGTATTCTCCAACGGCTGGATCGCTGACGACGACGGCAAAGTCTTTATTTACTATGCCTCCTCCGACACCCGCATGCACGTCGCTACCACAACCATCGATCACCTGCTGGATTATGTGGTCAATACCCCGACAGACGGCCTCGATTCCGCCGGTTCAGTCAAAAACCTTCAGCAGATCATCGATAACAACAAACCCTATATCGGCCCGAAGGGCAGTGTCTACCTGTCGGACTCCCCGGCAAGGAAAAAAGAAAGAACGAAATGAATTCTGCCGAACCTCCCGCCGCCTACCGACGGCAAATGCAGCGACAACTGGCTGCCATCCTCGATTACTGGATGGAGTACACGCCGGACCATGAACAAGGTGGTTTCATCGGCCGGGTAGATGAAAAAGACCGGCCGGACCCCAACGCCCCTAAAGGTCTCGTATTGAATAGCCGTATCCTCTGGACCTTCAGCGCAGCCTATCGCCATACCCGTAATACCAGCTATCTGATGGTGGCCCGCCGTGCCTGTGAATACCTGCTGAACCATTTCCTCGACGACGAACAGGGCGGCGCCTTCTGGAGCCTCGACGCGGCCGGCCATCCCCTCAATGATCGCAAACAGATCTATGGCCAGGCTTTCTTCCTGTATGGACTGACAGAATTCTATCGCGCCGGGGAAGAATCAGCCATCCTGCAGGCGGCCATAGCTTTGTTCCGCGTGATAGAAGAACATAGTTTCGACATCCGCCGCAAAGGGTACTATGAGGCCTTCGCCCGTGACTGGCAGCCCCTGCAGGACCTGCGGCTCAGCGAAAAGGATGACAACGGGCAAAAGACGATGAATACCCATCTCCACGTGCTGGAGGCCTACAGCAATCTCTACAAATGCTGGCCTGACAGCCTGCTGCGCGGGCAGATCATCGGGCTGCTGGAAGTTTTCGACAGCTATATGGTAGACCACCGCTCCGGTCATCTGCTGCTCTTCTTCAACGAAGACTGGCAGTCCCGTTCGACGCTCATCTCCTATGGTCATGATATCGAAGCTGCCTGGTTGCTGCAGGAGGCGGCAGAGACAATCGGCGACGAAAAATGGATCGCCAGGACCCGCACCCTCGCCCTCCGTATCGCCACCGCAGCCATAGAAGGACTGGATGACGACGGCGGCCTCTGGTACGAGCGGGACGAAACCCGGGCCACCCCGGACAACGATCCCCTCGTCCGGGAAAAGCATTGGTGGCCCCAGGCAGAGGCCATGGTAGGCTTCCTCCACGCCTGGCAGATCAGCGGCGACGAAAACTGGTACCGCCGCTCGTTCGACAGCTGGAACTTCGTCAAAAGATATCTCCTGGCGTCGATGGGCAAAGAATGGTACTGGGGCGTCCGGGCGGATCATTCCCCCATGCCCGGCCAGGATAAAGCCGGCTTTTGGAAATGCCCCTATCATAACAGCAGGGCATGTCTGGAAATTCTCCGCCGTCTCCACAATTTCACGTAGGTTTGGGTTAAGAAAAAACGCACTAACCATGCTCCGACGTATCCCCCGCTTGACCGCTATCATGATCCTTTTTGCTGCCATGACTATTTTAACCTCGTTAAGGTCCAAGACCCAAAAAGTCGTATTCTTCGGTGATTCCATTACCCAGGAAGGGGCCAAACCCGGCGGCTATATCGTACTCATGAAGACTACCCTCGAACAGAAAGGCACGGGCTCGAACTACGATCTCATCGGCGCCGGCATCGGCGGCAATAAAGTCTACGACCTCTACCTGCGGATGGACGATGACGTCCTGTCCCAGAACCCCGATGTCGTTTTCATCTGGGTAGGCGTCAATGACGTCTGGCACAAAACCACCTCCGGCACCGGCACCGATGCCGATAAATTCGATAAATTCTACGAGGCCATCATCAATAAGCTCCTCGACAGACATATCCGCACGATCCTCGTCACCCCTGCCGTGATTGGCGAAAAGACGGATTTTACCAATCAGCAGGACGGCGACCTCAATGCCTATTCTCAGATCATCAGGAACCTTGCACAGAAATACCACTGCGGGCTGGTAGACCTGCGGGAGATCTTTCACAATTATGAGTTGAAGAATAACCCCGGGAATAAAGAGTCTGGTATCCTGACCAGGGACAGAGTACACCTCACCGACGCAGGCAACCAGCTCGTGGCAGAAAAGATGCTGGAAGTCCTGTTGAATAAATAGTTTTATTATGCCATCAACCATCCTTATCACCGGCGCCAATGGCAATCTCGGCGCAGCGACAGTCAAAAAATTCCTCGACGAAGGCTATAGAGTAATTGCCGTCGACCATTCCGGAACCAACCTCGGCTTTGCCTCCGGACATGAAAATTTCATGCTGCGGTCAGTAGACGTGGGTGACGAACAAGCCGTCGGCACCTTCATGGAAGAGATCATCGAGCTCTATGACAGCATCGATGCCGCCCTGATGCTGGTAGGCGGTTTCGCGATGGGCGATATTGCGACTACCGACGGCTCCGCGATGCGGAAAATGTATGCTCTCAATTTCGAGACGGCCTATTTCATCGCACGCCCCCTTTTTCAGCATATGCTCGACAAAGGCTACGGCCGTCTTGTCTTCATGGGGTCCAGACCCGCCCTCCGGCCCGAACAGGGCACAGGCATCCTGGCGTATTCGCTCACAAAGTCGCTTCTTTTCTATCTGGCAGACCTGCTGAACGCCACTGCAAAGGGAAAGAATGTCGTCGCGTCCGTTGTCGCTCCCTCCACCATCGATACCCCCATTAACCGCGCCAGCATACCCGGCGCAGACCCCTCTACCTGGGTCCGCGCCGATCAGATCGCCGACCTGCTGGAATTTATCTGCAACAAAAAGTCCGACGCCCTCCGCGAACCGGTCTATAAGATCTATAATAATAGCTGACGGCCCCCCGGTGCCAAAGCCTCCGGCTCGGCCGCAAACTAAAAGGCGGCCGATCCCATAGAACCAGCCGCCTTTTATCGGTACTACTAAGCCCCGCTTAGCCTATACGGTCAGGACACTATTCCACCCAGTCACGCCGTCAGGTTCCCGCAACCGGTTCTCGATGTCCTCCATCCATACTTTCTCATCAATGAAGAACTTGTAATAATACTTGCCTTTAGGCAACATAGGAATGGAGATCATCCAGCAGCCGTCTTTGGCCGGCTGCATTTGCAACTCGTCGGGCGACCAGTGATTGAAACTGCCGACCAGGGAAATGTGGGCTGCGGACGTGGCGTTCAGATGATGAACGTAGAACTCGATCGTCTTGTTCCGCCGGTTGATGTACGGCGATTCATGAAATTTCATAGCAACCCCCTTTTTTAGATTTTAAAATCAGTAGTCTTCATCCGGTATGGACGTATCAATTCAGATAGCAACTATCGCAGACGATGGAGAGAGTAGAGTTTAGGTGAAGTCCACAAAATTTACACATTTTTTTCGGAAATTGTAGTAACTAATGATATTTTTTTGCTAAATCGGTTTATCGACTTCACTGTTTAATTTCATTTTAATCGGTCAATCCATGCCCGCTCGGCCGAAATGGATATATTTATCGTTCACCTTGAAGGTACCATATGGCAGAAACCAGGATTTTACTTGTTGAAGACGAAAAAAAGATCGCAGAATCCCTCCGGAAGGGTCTGTCCGAACAACACTATGAAGTAGATGTTGCCTATGACGGAGCCGTCGGCCGCAAATTGTTCGACGCCAACCCCTATGACCTGGCCATCCTCGATATCAACCTTCCCCTCATGAATGGTTATGAGCTCGCACGTCATATCCGGGGCATCAATGAGGAGATCCTTGTCATCATGCTCACCGCCATGAACACCACCGAAGACAAGATCGAAGGCTTCGAAGCAGGCGCAGATGATTACATCGTCAAACCCTTCGATTTTCAGGAGCTGCTCGTGCGCATCAGGGCCCTCCTGAAAAGACTGCACCACCAGGCCGGGTCCGGGTCCAATACGCTGAAGGTTGGAGACCTCGTCATGAACCTCGACAGCAAGGAGGTCAGCCGTGAAGGCAGGAACATCCCCCTGACGGCAAAGGAATTTCAGCTGTTGGAATACTTTATCCGGAATAAGAACAAAGTCGTGTCACGCGTCGACATCGCCCTTAATGTCTGGGACATCGATTTCGATACCAAGACCAATGTCATCGACGTCTATGTCAACTTCCTCCGGAAAAAAATTGAAAAGGACTTTTCTTCCAAGCTCATTTACACCCAGGTCGGAATGGGCTATGTGCTGAAAGAAAACCTCTGATCGCCCCCCTATCACCGAACGCTAATCACCCCCGCCTTGAAGATACGCTACAAAATAATGCTGCTGTTTACTTTGCTGGTGACAGGGATCATCTCCCTGCTGACCTGGTCGATCTACTATTCCGCCCGCGCGGAAAGGGTCAACGGCTTTGACAGAAGGCTCAAGGCCCGGGCCAACTACAACACCCAGCTATATGCCCTGATGGGCGACAGCGCGCTCTACCTGCTGCGGAGGATGGACACGGCCTCTATACTGGGGGCCGCCGCCAACCGCAGTGTCGCCCTCTATTCCGATGAAGGAAAAGTCCTGTACCTGTTCAATATGCCCGGCACCACCCCCCTCAACGTCTCCATGGACCTGCTCAATAAAGTCAGGCAGCTTGGCGAGATCTCTTTTACCATCGGCAACCGGGACGCCATCGCCATCCACCGCGTGACCGGCAGAAGGACATTCATCGTGGTCGTAGCCGGCCATGACGATGACGGACTGGAAAGACTGGAAACGTTAAAGACTATCCTCCTGGTCGGCCTGGCGGCCAGCGTATTCATCACCGCCATGATCAGCCTCCTGTTCGCCCGGCAGCTGCTTCGACCCATCGCCCTTATCATCCGCGAAGTAAAAGATATCTCTTCTTACGACCTTTCCCATCGCATCCGGGCCGGCGCCGGTCAGGACGAGATGAGTCAGCTGGCCAATACGTTCAACGCGTTGCTCGAACGGTTGCAGGAATCTTTTGCCATCCAGCGCCGGTTTATTTCTAATGCCTCCCATGAATTGTCCACCCCGCTGACTTCCGTCTCCAGCCAGGTCGAAGTCGTACTGCAGAAAGAAAGATCGGCGGATGAATACAAACAGGTGTTGTCCTCCGTTCGGGAAGACGTTCAACAGATGCGACAGCTGACCAAGAGCCTCCTTGAAATCGCAAAGACGGGGTCTAAGGATGGCATCGAGCTCAATGAGGTCCGCGTGGACGAAGTCCTGCTGAAGGTCGTAGGCGATGTGAAAAAGCTGAATGCCGAATACGGCGTCGAACTGGAATTCGGCGAATTCCCGGAAGATGAAAAAGATTTTGTAGTTTTCGGTAACAATGACCTGCTCTACATCGCGATCAAGAACCTGGTGGAGAACGGCTGTAAATATTCCCCGGGTAAGAGAACGGCCGCGGAGCTGAGCTTTTCAAACCATAAATTGTTCATCCAGGTGGTCAACAAGGACAGTTTTATTTCGACCGAAGAGATGTCCCAGATCTTCCAGCCCTTTTACCGTGGGGCAGGCACTGGCGCTTCCAGGGGATTTGGCCTGGGACTGCCGCTGGCCCAGCGGATCATCGCTCTGCACAAAGGGACCATCCACGTTAAGTCCGATAGAGCCAATGGGACCTGCTTTACCATTGAGCTCCCCTCGATCAAGATCTTCAACAGTCTATGACCTGGACCCAAGTCATCGATCCCTGTCATAACCGGCTCGCTTCTCTGGGGGTCGCCTTGATTCCGGTCCTGGCTATCTTCTGGGCCCTCGTCATCCGGAAAATGAAAGGCTACCAGGCCAGCCTCCTCGCCACTGCCCTTGCCCTGCTCGTCGCGATCGGCATCTACCGCATGCCCGTGACACTGGCGCTCCTGTCTACAGTGAACGGCTCGATCTATGGCCTCTTCCCCATCTGCTGGATCGTCCTGCCGGCCGTATTTCTATTCAATATCGCCGTCCGGAGCGGTCAGTTCGACATCATCCGGCACTTCATGGCTTCTATTACTTCCGATAGGAGGATCCAGGCGCTATTGATCGCTTTTTCCTTTGGCTCTTTCCTCGAAGGGACAGCAGGCTTCGGCGCGCCGGTGGCCATCACCGCCGCTATGCTGACCGGCCTGGGCTTCAATCCCCTCTACGCCGCAGGCATCTGCCTCATTGCCAATACAGCGCCCGTAGCCTTCGGCTCTATAGGGATTCCCATCACCGTGGCCTCCCAGGTGACCGGTCTCCCCGAACAGGCCATTTCCCAGATGGTGGGCAGGACCTTGCCTTTGCTCTCGGCATTACTGCCCTTCTATCTCGTGACCCTGATGGCCGGTTTCCGGCGCGCAAAAGAAGTCGCGCCTGCCGCATTGGTATCAGGGCTTTCGTTTGCGCTGATCCAGGCCCTGTCTTCCAACTTCCTTGGACCGGCCCTTCCCGACGTCCTGGCCGGCATCGGATCGATCATTGGGCTGCTTGTCCTGCTGCGCTGGTGGCGGCCGAAAACCATCTGGCGCTTTCCCGACGAATCGGCCTCCGCGCTCCCTGCACCCCCCTCCGCACCCTCTTCGGGCGCCGAAGCCTCCGCCGGAGGCACCCGCCTTCTATGGGCTCTCTCCCCCTTCATTGTCCTCACCGTCATCATCATCATCTGGGGCCTCCAGCCGGTGAAAGACTGGCTCAATGCCAAGGGGACATTCACATTCCAGGTCCCGGGTCTCCACAATGCGATCCTCGACCTCAATGGTCACCCGATACCGCATCTCTTCCGGCTGAATTATTTGTCGGCTGCCGGTACGGCGATCATGCTCGCTGCGCTGATCTCACTGGCACTGTCCGGCCTCCGGCTTCGGGAAGGACTCAAAGTATTCACATCGACGGTGCATCAGCTGCGCTTCCCGATCCTCACCATCGCTGCAGTGCTGGCCTTCGCCTATATCGTCAATGACTCCGGCATCACCCTGACCATTGCCGGCGTTCTGGCAGGCAGCGGCGTTCTTTTCCCTTTCTTCGCTCCCCTGCTGGGATGGCTCGGCGTATTCATTACCGGATCGGATACCTCCGCTAATGCCTTATTTGGCAAGCTGCAGTCGTCTACCGCCATATCGATCGGCGTAGACCCCGTGGTGACGGTGGCGGCGAATGTGTCAGGCGGCGTTGTCGGTAAGATGATCTCCCCACAATCTATTGCCGTGGCAGCTGCGGCAGGCGGGCTGGTAGGCCGGGAGTCCGAGCTCTTCCGCTTTACCGTCCGGCATAGCTTTATCCTGCTGGCGGTCATCTGCTGCCTGGTACTCGCCCAGGCCTATATTTTCAAATGGCTCATACCTGTCTACCATCTTCATTCGTTACACTAAACCATCCTCCCCTAACCGATGCATGTCCTCATAGCCCCCAATGCCTTCAAGAACAGTCTCTCCGCCACTGAGGCCGCACTGGCTATTCAACGAGGCTTCGAAACCTGCGCCCCACCCCAGACCCGCGATCACCCCACTTTTACCACCGAATGTTTCCCCGTAGGCGATGGCGGCGACGGCACCGGCGACCTCCTCATCGAACGCCTCGGCGGTCAGCGGATAACGGCGCAAGCCCGCGATCCCTTTGGCAAGCCCGTATCAACTTATTGGGGCCTCGCCGGCAACAGTCGTACCGCCATCATCGAAATGGCTAATGCATCCGGTCTCCGTCTGCTGGACAGCACTGATCTCGATCCCCTGAAGGCTTCGTCAATCGGTACCGGCGTCCTGATCCTGGCGGCCCTCGACAGAAATGTCGAAAAGATCATCCTCGGCATGGGTGGCTCCGCTACCGTCGATGGCGCGGTGGGCATCCTGCAGGCTTTGGGCGTTCAATTCTTTAACGCTGATGGACAACCGCTGAAAACCCTGCCCGGCAATCTCACCGATTTAGCAGTGATCGATATCGAAGGTCTCGATCCGCGGCTAAGCAAAATTGAGTTGACAGTGCTCTGCGACGTGGACAATCCGTTGACAGGCCCACGGGGCGCGGCTGCTGTATTCGGTCCGCAAAAAGGCGCATCGGAACAGGACGTGCGGCACCTCGACGCGTGCCTTGAGCAGCTTGCCCGGGTTATTCACACCCAAACAGGCAGAGCGCTGTCAACCCTTCCGCGCGCAGGTACCGCAGGTGGCGCCGCCGGCGGCCTATACGGCGTCCTGGGAGCCCGCCTGGTCAGCGGCATTGATTATTTTCTGGAGATCACCGGTTTTGAAGCGGCCCTCGATCGCTGCGACTGGGTCATCACCGGTGAAGGCAGCATCGACGAACAGACCCTGCAGGGTAAAGCCCCGCATGGGGTCGCCACCCGTGCAAAAAAGAAAGGCCGTCCGGTCATCGCCCTGGCCGGTAAAGTACCGCTGCACGAAATCCCTGAATTGAAAGAGTATTTTGATGTCCTGCTGCCCATCTCCCATGCGCCCGTCGATCTCCCCACCGCCCTCCGCAACACCTCGTCGGACCTGCAACGCACCGCCGCCCAGCTGCGGAATTTGCTGGCGTTAACTCATACCTGAGGCCCCTCCACCGACTGCGACGTCACCATATTCCACGGCAACAGCAACTTCGCAATGAGCACCGTCCACCCTGTCTGATGGCTCGCACCCAACCCCTTCCCGTTATCCCCGTGAAAGTATTCATGGAAAAGAATATAATCCCTAAAATGCGGATCTTGCTGCAGCTTTTCCTGTTGCCCGAATACCGGGCGAACCCCTTTCGCATTCCGCAGGAAAATGGCCGATAACCTTTTGGATAATTCATTGCTGATCTCGAACAACGTCAGCAGCTTGCCCGATCCCGTCGGGTATTCGATCTTGAAATCATCGCCATAATAGATATGGAACCGTTGCAGCGACTCTATTATCAGGAAATTCACCGGCATCCAGATCGGGCCCCGCCAGTTCGAATTGCCGCCAAATAGGTCATTGTCCGATTCCGCCGGAGTATATTTGATCGTCAGTACTTGCCCGTCTACTTTTAATACATACGGATGCTGTTCGTGGTACTTGCTGACGCTGCGTAACCCGTAATCGCTGAGGAACTCCGTTTCATCCAGCATCCGGTAAAGGAGGCGCTTGACGCGGTGGCCGCGCAGCAACGACAGCAGGTGCTTCTGCCCCGAGCCCTTTTCATGCCAGCGCGATACCAGCGCCGCGAGGTCCGGACGTTTTTCCAGCAGGTAGTTCAGCCGCTTGGCGAAGTCCGGCAGCGCTTGCATGACATGATCATCGATGACTTCGACGGCGAACAGCGGCGCCAACCCGACCATTGACCGGATCTTCAGCCGGATACTGGCGTCACCCGGCATCCTGATCGTATCGTAGAAGAACTCGTCCTCATTGTCCCAGAGACCGTCCGTGCCCGACCCGATGCTGGCCATGGCGGCGGCAATATGCAGGAAATGTTCGAAGAATTTATTGGCCATATCCTGGTACACCGGGTTGGCCATCGATAGCTCCAGCGCAATTCGCATGAGGTTCAGGCAGTAGGTCGCCATCCAGCTTGTCCCGTCGGCCTGTTCCAAATGTCCGCCGTTCGGCAGCTGCGTATTGCTGCGGTCGAAAAGCCCGATATTGTCCATACCAAGGAACCCGCCCTCGAAAATATTATTGCCCTCCGCATCCTTTCGGTTGACCCACCACGTAAAATTTATCAGTAATCGGTGGAACACAGTCTCCAGGAACGTGATGTCCCCTTTGCCGCCGTTATTACGCTTTTCGATCTCATAAACCCGGTAGGCCGCCCACGCATGCACCGGTGGATTGGTGTCGCTGAAAGACCATTCATAGGCCGGCAGCTGCCCGTTCGGATGCATATACCAATCGTGCGTCAGCAGCAGCAGTTGGTGCTTGGCGAAATCGGAGTCGATCACCGCAAACAACAAACAATGAAAAGCCAGGTCCCACGCCGCATACCAAGGATATTCCCACGTGTCGGGCATGGAAATGATATTGCTGTTTTTCACATGTGTCCACTCATGGTTCCGCCCCTTCAGTCTTTCAGGGGGTGGCGGCGGCTGACGGGCGTCACCTTTCAACCACTCTTCCACGTTATAATAATATAGCTGCTTGTTCCATAACATGCCGGCAAAAGCCTGCCGCTGGACCAGCTTCTCATCCTCGTTGGTCATTTTATGCTGGACCTCGGCATAAAACTCATCCGTCTCCCGGATGCGGTCGGAAAAGATGCTGTCAAAATCTCCAAACGCATTCCCTTCAACGCTATCGCTCAGCCTCAACCTCACCGTCACCGACTCGCCTCCCGCGATAGTCTTGTCATAGTTAAGGGCTACCTTGGTGCCCTGCTCATAATTGATCGCCTGCTGATGACCATGCACCAGAAATTCCTGCACGCCATCTTTGTAATAGCCGCTTTTCTCCGCGCCATATAGCCGCGGGAGATTCGTCTCATTGTCGCAGAACAGATGGATATCCCTCTCATCGGAATACAGCGCATATTCGCCCAGTTCCCGATGCTCGATGGTAACATTGCCCTGGTTGGAAGACATCATCTGCGGCTTATAGTCGTCAGGGCCCCAGCTCCAGGTGTTACGGAACCAAAGCGTAGGCAGGATATTGAGGGACGCCGCCTCTTTGCCGCGGTTGTGGACCGTGATGCGGACCAGGATATCGTTGATGTCCCCTTTGGCATATTCGATAAAGACGTCGAAATATTTGTCGTCGTTGAAAATGCCCGTATCGATCAGCTCGAATTCCGGGTCGAGACGTGTACGCCGCTTATTTTCCTCCACCAGCCAGTTGTAGGGATAGGCCTGCTGCGGATACTTGTACAGCATCTTCATGTAGGAATGCGTGGGCGAAGAGTCGAGATAATAATATAGCTCTTTCACATCCTCGCCGTGATTGCCTTCCAGGTTGGTCAGCCCGAACAGCCGCTCTTTCAGGATGGGGTCTTTTTTATTCCAGAGGCCGACGGCAAAGCAAATCCGCTGCCGCTTATCTGAAAATCCGCCGATCCCCTCCTCGCCCCAGCGCCAGGCCTTGCTGGCGGCAATGTCGTGTGTGGTATAAGTCCATGCCTGTCCATCCGCACTGTAGTCTTCCCGTACAGTCCCCCATTGGCGTTCGCTAAGATAGGGCCCCCAGTTTTTCCAGTCCGGTATTTGAAGTCGTTCTTTTTCGCTGCTCATAGTTAGTTGTCCTCCTATCCATTGGTGCTGAAGCCCGGATATAATGTCATCCCACCGTCTACGAATAAAGTAATGCCGTTGACATAGTCAGAGTCGTCGCTGGCCAGCCAGACGGCCGCCGCTCCAATGTCTTCCACGACACCGACGCGGTTATAAGGGATGAGTTCCAATAAAGTTTTTTCGGCTGCGGGCGTTGCCCAGGCGGCATGATTGATGGGCGTTTTGATGGCGCCCGGCCCGATACTGTTGATGCGAATCTTCATCGGAGCGAACTCCTGCGATATACTCTTCATCATCATCATGATACCCCCCTTGCTGGCCGCATAGTTCGCATGGCCCGCCCAGGGTATTTCTTCATGTACGCTGCTCATACAGACGATCTTGCCCGTGGCCCTCGAGATCTCAGGCACAGGCCCGCGACGCAGGAATTCCCGGATGGCTTCCCGCGCGCAAAGGAACTGGCCCGTCAGATTGACGCCCAGCACCGTGTTCCATTGCTCCAGCGTCATCTCCTGGAAAGGCGAGTCCCGCTGCAACCCCGCATTATTGATAAGGATATGTACCGTGCCGAACTGAGCTACCACGTCGGCGAACATCTTCTGCACTTCTGCTTCCTTGCTGACATCGCACTGGTAGGTGATACCGGCGCCGCCGGCATTTTTGATCTCCGTTAACACCCCCTCCGCAGCGGCTGCAGTGGCTGCAACAGGATGGTTCACGACCACCGTGGCCCCCGCCGCTGCCAGTGATTTCGACACGCCCGCCCCGATACCGCTGCTCGCCCCCGTGACGATCGCTATCTGCCCTTTTAGTTTTTGATCCATGGCTGTTGATTTTGCCTCATCAAGGTAGCCATTTAATCATTTTGACAACGGGGACGCAGATTATTTTTTGCTTAAATCGCTCCTGTCAGTGAGCGCAATCAATATAAGTATTCCACCCGAACAGATCCGGCTGGCGGCCATATCGAATGTCATCCAATTCGTTTTTCAATAGAAGCGCCACACTTTTGCCCGCGCCGCTATCCCTGTCCTGCCCGACCACGGAGCTGTCGCTTCTAGTATCGGC
>PMUF01000645.1 GCA_003167015.1 Chitinophagaceae bacterium
TCCTTCCGCGGGGGGTGATCACTACATCTACGAGACGCCGGTCTTCGGCATTCGGGGTCTTTCTCACCATGCTCTTTTTGACGAGCCGGTCCACGATCCTGCTGGTATCGCTCATCTTATCCAGCATACGCTGCCGGATCTGCAAAGTGGAGAGTGGTTTTCCCTCGCCCCTTAGGATCCGTAAGATGTTGAACTGGCGGGGGGTGATATCCCACTCATCAAAAATGATCGCGATCTTTTCGGAGAGCCAGTTATTCGTGTAGAGTATGTTGAGTATCGCCTTTTGGTATTCGTTCCGGAACTTCCGCTGATTTATCTCGTTTTCAAGTGCCATGTATCAAAATTACAGGCTTTTGCGCAAATCCTGCGCCAGCATGAATATGGTGAAAAGGTGATGCGCCTCGTGCAGCAGGAAGAACTCGGTCCATTGCCGTCCTGTCAGCAATCCATAGCGGGGATGGAGGCCGGTCTTCGTCAGCAGCGATTCACCGCCATCCGCCAGCATGGATAAGATAACGGTGCGCCTGTCATCAATATCGGCAAGCAACACCTCGAAGGGTTTTTCGAGATAGGACGGGAAGGCGGGGTCCTGCTCCGCGACATAACGCTCGAAGGCCGGCGATGGTTCCCGGCTGATCCTTTTCAGCCGCGTGATAAAGACGGGTTGATAGGCGGCGAGGTGAGCGATGTTCTCGAATACGCTCCATTTATCGGGCAGGATGCGGCGTTGCAGGATTTCGACGGGCAGGCCGGCGGTGAGGTCGCGGATGGTGCCGTGCTGATGCATTAAACGGGCAGACATAGACGAAGATAGCGGCATAGATTTCATTTTTGGGCGGTGGGCCTGGTTAATCCTCCCAGACCTTTGTTCCCTCGCTGCAGTTGGCGCAAATATCGATATTCTTGCGGCTTTGGAGGACCTGGCGGCGGAATTCCACATACTGTTCGTTGTGCCATACCTCTTTGAAGGGTTTGCCTTTGAGGTCGCCGAGGGGGTGTTGCGCATCTTTATCGAAGCAACAGGGCACTACCAGTCCGTCCCAGGTGATGACCGTTGCATGCCACAGGCGCCAGCAGTGATTGTCCAGGCTGTTCTTCAAAGCAAATTCACCATTGGCCTGTTTGCGGTAACGGCTGTATTTTCCGTTAGTGGGGATCAGCCCGTTGGGATCATTTTGATAGTCATAGACCTGTGCGGTCTTAAAGCGTACCTGGTCCACGCCGACCTCTACGGCGAGCTTACGGATATCGTCCAGCTGGTGTTCATTGGGCCGGACCACGAGGAACTGGAAAAAAACAAACGGGGTCTTGCTTTTCAGCTCTTTTTTCCACCGGACGATATTGCGTGCGCCTTCCAGCACTTTTTCCAGCCGGCCTCCTACCCTGTATTGTTCATAGACGTCCTGGGTGGTACCGTCGATGGAGATGATGAGGCGGTCCAGTCCGCTCTCTACTGTTCGCCGGGCATTGCGGTCGTTGAGGTAGTGGGCATTGGTCGAGGTAGCCGTATAGATGCCCTTGGAAGAGGCATAACTGACCATATCGAGGAAAGCGGGATTGAGATAGGGCTCACCCTGAAAATAAAAGACCAGGTACAGGAGTTCTTTAGATAGCTGATCGATCGTCTGGTGAAAGAAATCGTTTTGCAGCATACCGGTGGGCCGGGTGAAGGCCCGCAGACCGCTGGGGCATTCCGGGCAACGGAGATTGCAGGAGGTGGTGGGCTCGAAGGATATAGAGACGGGATAGCCCCATTGGACGGCTTTTTTGGTCCATTTGCTGAGGTAATAGCTGCTCAACACCTTGATACCATTCCAGAGGCGCCGCAGGGTCAGCTTGGAGAGAAGGTTAATTGTATCGTTGCGGTTAAAATCCGGCATGGAAGTGTAAAAATAGTCAATTATGTTTGTAAGCGGGATGGCGAAACAATCACGTAAAAATACGACCTGGAAAATCCTATTGTTCTCTCTGATCGGCGCGGTGGTCGTGGTGCTGGGGTATATGGGCTATCAATGGATAATGGCGAAAAGGACCCATTTCATGAATTATACGGCCTTTGGCATCGAAATCCCCGTCGCCTACAGCATTCACGGCATCGATGTCTCCAAATACCAGGATCAGATCGACTGGGGCTCCGTCAAAGACATGAAGGTCGGAGATGTGCAGATGAGCTTTGCCTTTATCAAGGCGACAGAGGGCCTGGGTAATGAGGATGCCTATTTCCGGCGCAACTGGAAAAAGTCGAGGGATGCCGGTCTGGCCAGGGGCGCCTATCATTATTTTCTGGCTACCAAAAGCGGAAAGGCGCAGGCGCAAAACTTCATCAATTCCGTCGAGCTGTTGCCGGGGGACCTGCCGCCGGTGCTGGACATCGAGCAGACCTATGGCGTTTCGCCGGAAAAGGTGCGGGAAAGGGCCAAAGAGTGGCTGCAGACCGTGCAGGATTATTACCACGTTATTCCGCTGATCTATACCAATGTGGATTTTTACAAGCAATACCTGAAAGACGAATTTGACAGCTATCCCTTATGGGTGGCGCACTACCTGCAAAAAGAGCGGCCCAGTATTTACCGGGACTGGGCTTTCTGGCAACATAGCGAGGGGGGTAGGGTCAGTGGAATAGATACGCATGTGGATTTCGACGTCTTTAACGGCGATACGACGGAATTCAGGAAACTGCTGATCAATTGAACTTTTCGGGCGACTCTAGCTCGTATGATCACACACGATCCGCCACTGGCCGTCGATCTTCCGGAAAAGGAGAGTATAGATCCCGCCGATATCTCCGGTCTTTCTTTTCAGCAGCCATTTTCCGATGACGAAGTAATAATCCGGGGAAAGCCGCTTGACTTTCAGGAGGGTGAAGAACAGTTTGCCCATCTGGTCGGCATTACTATAGGTCTTCTTATAGTTATCAAGGGTCTGCTGGTAGCCATAGGTGATGCCGGAGTGGCCGATGAACATCAGGGAATCGTTATTCCAGTAGCCCTTCATGAATTCGTCGATGTCGCCTTTATTCCAGGCGGTGGCTTGGTCGGCCATTAATTGCCGGATGGCGGTTGAGGGTGAGAGGACGCGCGAGGGCGCGGCCGATACTAGAAGCGAGGGCTCCGAGCGGGGGTTGGCCGGAACGGCTGACTGTGCAAAGCTGAATTGCGTGAGCAGCAGCAGGCAGGCGCCGATCAATGCTATCTTCATAACGTTGTTTTGCCGGTAATTTACTCACTCTGTCTCCATTTCCTGCAGCAGTTCCTGCAATTTTTTAATGTGCCGCCCATATAGTCTGTTGATATACCAGGCATTGGCATAATAGATCCCGACAGTCAGGGGAACCATAAGGATAAACCAGAACAGGGGGCTCCCCCACCAGGGTATGGGATGCAGGCGGAGGTACAGGCTGTGGCCGGCGGGCATTTTCCAGCGGATGATTGCATAGCTGAGGAAGTAGCTGACCGGTATCATGGCGGTGCCGGCCAACAGGTAGAAGGAGACGTATTTTTTCAACGTCTTTACCTGGCGGGCGAGATTGGACTTTACCTGGCAGGTGACGCATTCCATTTCTTTCAGCAGCCGGTATTTACGGTAATAGTAGCCGAAGAGGGCCACCGCCAGCAGCATAAACAGCCAGGAGATGGCGGACAGCCGGCCATCGAATGCCAGCAGGTAACAGAGTATCGCGGGCGTATAAGTGACGAACACTAAAATGCCTTCGCCGATCAGGTTGCGTTTCATCCGGGCGACCGGGCCCCGGCTCCGCTGACTTAGCAGGGCAGCCAGGTCTTGCCGGCGGGGCGTCTGTGCCGGCGGGGTCTCCAGGGAGCGCCAGATATATTTAAGACTTTCCAATTCCATGGGTGACTGCTTTGGTGATTTTACGCAATTTGTCTTTGATCCGGTTCATTTTAACTCGCAGGTTATTCTGGGAGATGCCAAGGATATCTTCCATTTCCTGGTAACTCCTGTCCTCGAGATACAGCATCGTCAGCGCCTTTTCTACTTCCGTCAGCCGGTCGATGGCCGCATAGAGCAGCTGCAGCTGTTCTTCTTTCTCCTCGGCATATTGAATATCCTGCAATTCCGTCGGCAATTGTTCGGGGTCAGTCGGGGTGATGAGGCGGCGTTGCCTGCGCAGGCCGGAAATGGCGGTATTCAGAGCTATGCGGTAAAGCCAGGTGCTGAATTTTGCCTCTCTGCGGAAGGCGGGCCAGGATCGCCAGAGCTGAATGACGATCTCCTGGAAAAGATCCTGACGGTCGGCCTCGGTAAAGCAATACAGTCTGCATACTTTATAAAGCATGCCGCGGTGTTCGTCCACCAATCGGATAAATTCCTCCTGTATAGCGGGGTCCTGCAATGGAAAGGTTTTGAGGATAATAGCTGCCGGTTTTGA
The DNA here is from genome assembly GCA_003167015.1 of Chitinophagaceae bacterium. GTDB lineage: Bacteria > Bacteroidota > Bacteroidia > Chitinophagales > Chitinophagaceae > Puia. The sequence goes on from PMUF01000645.1 coordinate 4,391, forward strand.
GCCTCTTTAAGTTTGTCGGGGATAAGGCGAAAATATTACATTCGCAACGGGTTTCAAACTATAAAGAATGAAAAAGATCTATCATCTTTCCTCCTGCAGTACGTGTCAGCGGATCCTGGAGGAGGTACAAGCCGAAAAAAAGGGATTTATCCTGCAGGACATCAAGACTTCAGCAATCACGCCGGCGCAGCTGGACGAGATGAAGGAAGGGGCCGGTTCTTATGAGGCTTTGTTCAGCAGGCGGGCTATCAAGTATAAGCAAATGGGGTTGAAAGACCAGGTATTGACCGAAAAAGACTACCGGAGGCTGATCCTGGAAGACTATACTTTCCTCAAGAGGCCTGTGGCCGTGGTGGGAAAGCAGGTGTTTGCCGGCAGTGAAAAGAAGACGGTGGAGGGGTTGAAAAGCGCCTAATTCGCCGACGTCATTTTCACTCCTCCGAACAGTCCCTGTTGACGGACGACCTTGACGATGACGAGGCCAGGCATACCGGCATAGTCACGCGCCGAGCTGAAGATATAGGCCTCAGGATGTTCGACGATCTTTTCGCGAACGGGATTTTCATGAATATGGGCGATCCTGTCGAGCAGCAGGCGGGGTTGCTGACAGTCTATCCGGAATGGACTGCTGCAATTTTGCCATAGATGGAACTTTTCTATCCGCTTCAGCGGCTTGCCGTAGTCTTCGAAGCGCTGCATCATCCATTCCCGGCGAAAATCAATTTCCATCTCGATGGCCTTCACAATGGCCGGGGTCGTAAATTTCTTGAAGTCCCGCTCAAAATAGGCAGGAGGCATACCTTCTTGAGGCCGGACGGCCAGGTGGAGATGGCTGCTCATGAGGCACCATGAATAAATGGCCAGGCCCTGGGCTTGAACAAAGTAATTCAAGGCATCGGCAATCACCTGCTTATAAGCAGGCCGGACGAACACATCTATCTTATCTACGGTATTGAAAGTTAAAAAGTAACAGGCGTCGAGAGGGAGCATTGGCTTATCCTTATCATTCAACGGCATAACACTCGGTTTAATGAACGAATTATAAAAACGGGACAGGATTGGGAAAGCAACGGAACAGGGTTGAGAGGGGGATTGGATTAAAGTTACAAAAATCCGGCCTCTTTTGAATCCCGATGTTATTTATTTTGAATTAACTCTTGGGGCCTCAACCGCCCACTAATTTTTTGTTAATCTCTCCCGGCGGACCGGTATTCCCCAGGGATAGGTGCCACTCCGCTGTGATTCCGGAGGGATCTGGTATAATTGAGCATTTTCGCATATCTCCCTTCCGACGGCCACCATAGATTTGCCAGGGATCAGTCACTACCAAATCACCTATAAACATGAAAAAATTATCCGCATGCCTGACAGCTATGCTATTTACCGGTGGTCTCCTGGCGCAAACCAACTGGACAATCGACAAAGAGCACTCCAGTATTAATTTCACCGTATCGCATTACCTGGTCGGTCAAACAGCGGGCCGCTTCAAAGACTTTGACGCCAGCGTCGTTTCCAGGACGGACGACGACTTTAATGACGCGACAGTAACCTTTACTGCCAAAACGGCTTCTGTCTGCACCGACAATGAACAGCGGGATCGTCACCTGCGAACGGACGGTTTCCTGGGCTCAGAAATATACCCGGAAATACATTTTAATGGAACTATCGTAAAAGAAGGGAGCAGCTATCTCCTGAAAGGTAATCTGACCATACGGGATATTACACGACCGGTTTCTTTTTTCTTAGCGTATGCAGGCCGGTTGAAGGAATCTACCTACAAGGCCGATAAAGCCGGTTTTACCCTAACGGGCACTCTTAGCCGGGCAGCCTATGGATTGACATGGAATGAGACTTTTGAAGGCGGCCGTCCAATCGTCGGCGACACGGTAACGCTTCTTCTTTATATAGAGATCAACCGGGAGCAAAAGCCATAATGGCACAAAGTAGGCTTAGCCTGAAAGACCGGTGAGCTGGCTGTCTTTTACGGATAATTTAACCCTTTGGCGGGGCCAGGCGCTGCAATAGATGTAATGCCGGGGGTCGTCGACCCATTTTGCCTGAAGGAGCTTGTCGATGGGGGAAGGTACAGGCTTATCTTTTTTAACAACTTTTTCTATATCTACGGGCTGATTGCCGAATTGCCAGAAATGATGTTCAGCATCGTGCTGATAACGGTTGGCGAAGAACTGGAACAATCTCATCAACCATTCTTTCCGGCTCTCTTCGGGGTGTTCGGAGATGGCACGCAGGATGAGCTTCGCAGAATGGCTTTTGAGGTCCCGCAGTACTTTAGGCAAATTCCCTTTGCCTTGTTCTACGTCCGCAATCATATACAATTGACTAGGCAGGATAGCGTATTCGTATACCCGTAACCGCTTGTTATCAATACAGTAGTTCAGTGTGTCTACCAACAGATCACAATATTCGTGGCGGGTAAAAACATCAATTCCGCCCACTACGGTTAGGGTCACAAAATACAATCCCTTAGGCTGTATCTTGTACATTTCGGTCATGCGTAAAAGATAGCAAACTTTTGTTAAAATCAATAACTACAGCCGGTTTCCGTCTACCTTAAGCAAACATTTTTTTGCTACACGGCACCCGGAGGTCTTGCTTTTTCCCAGCAGGAGAAAAATTCCCCGGCCGAGAGGGTTTTTCGATCATGAGACTGCAGAATGAATGCGTTGGATACGCCTTACCCGATGATCCGGAGCTTGGCATAATTCAGCATGATCTTCTTCTCGCCGTTGTACTGAAATTTAACGGTAGCGATCGGATTATGTTCAGAGCCTTCCATCCCGGTGATCTCGCCGAAGCCGAACTTTTGGTGTTCGACTTTTTGACCCACCTGAAGGGCAGACGTGTCACTGGCCACGAAGTCCGGGCTCGGATTATGCTCGATGGTCTTCATGTAAGGTTTCGGGGGAACGTAGGACGGTTTGGCGTCTTTTTTGGCTCCGGGCGGAGGTCCATATTTTCTTTCTGCCTGGGCGGCGCTGCCAAATCCACCGCCGTGCATCCGGTCGTAGGCAGAGCCGGAAGACCCTGCAAAGCCCTGGCCCTGGTTGCGAACGCCGCCGCCGGCAAAGCTCCTGTCCATATATTCGGAGGGGATCTCCTCGATAAAGCGGCTGGGCTCGTTCTGGACCAGGTTGCCGAAGCGATAACGGGTATTGGCATAGGTGATCCACAATTTCTCCTTGGCCCGGGTGATAACGACATAGAAGAGTCTTCTTTCCTCTTCCAGCTCTTCACGGGTATTGATGGCCATGGCATTGGGGAACAGCATTTCTTCAAGACCTGCCGCGAAGACGCAAACGAACTCCAATCCTTTTGCGGCATGGATGCTCATCAGTTTGACGGTATCTGCGTTAGGGTCCTTTTCGTCGGCATCGGTGAGCAGGGTGATCTGCTGGAGATAATTGCCCAGGGTTTTTGTTTCCGCTTCCAGCACACCGTCCTCATCAGGAAGTTCCGTAAACTCTTTGATGGAATTCAATAATTCCTGGAGGTTTTCATACCGCGCCAGGCCTTCGGTGGTTTTGTCGCTGAAGAGTTCCTTGACGAGATTGGTTTGCTTGCCGACATGCTGGGCCACGTCATAGGCGTTCTTATTGGTCAGCATACTGGCGAAGCTGCGGATCATCAGCACGAAATTCTCGATGGCCTCCAGCGTGCCCGCCTTATAGCCGAATTCGGCGGCCCGTTCCAGTACTTCCCACAAATAGATATTCTGTTCATTGGCCGCAAGGACAGCCCTGTCGATAGAGGTCTTGCCGATGCCGCGGGTAGGATAGTTGATGATCCGTTTGAGCGCTTCCTCGTCCCGGGGGTTGACGATGACCCGCAGGTAGGCGACAAAATCTTTGATTTCCTTCCGCTGATAGAAACTGACGCCGCCATACATAGTATACGGGATCGCCATCCGGCGCAGGCTTTCTTCAAAAGCCCGGCTTTGCGCGTTGGTCCGGTAGAGTATAGCAAAGTCCCGATTGTTATAATGATTGCGGAGCCGCTGTTCCTGTATGGTATCGGCCACGAACTTGCCTTCTTCATTGTCGGTCATGAGGCGGACCAGGCGGATCTTTTCGCCGGGGGCATTGTCGGTCCAGAGATTCTTGGGGATTTGTCCCTTGTTATTCCTGATGACCTCATTGGCTACGTTGAGGATGCTTTGTGTGCTGCGGTAATTTTGTTCGAGCTTTACCACCTTCACATCATCATAATCCTTCTGGAACTGGAGGATGTTCTCGATGGTGGCGCCCCGGAAGCTATAGATACTCTGAGCGTCATCCCCGACGACGCAGACGTTCTCATGCGCAGCGCCCAGCAGCTTGATGATTTCATACTGTGCAGCGTTGGTATCCTGGTACTCATCGATCATGATATATTTGAACTTATGCTGGAATTTCACCAGGCTTGCCGGGAAGTTCTTTAGCAGCTTGTACATATTGACGAGCAGATCATCGAAATCCATCGCTCCGTTCTTCATGCAACGGGCGGCATAGGCGGTATAGATTTGGGCGATGGCGGGGCGGTTGCTCCGCATGTCTTCCTGTTGCAATGCGTAGTCGTTGGCATATTCTTCCGGTCCCACCAGGCTGTTCTTGGCGGAGGAGATCCGGTTATATACCACATTGTGCTTGTAAAGTTTATCATCAAGATTCAGTTCGTTGATGACCGTTTTCAAAACACTTTTCGCGTCATCGGTATCATAAATGGTAAAATCCCTTGTATACCCCAGGTGATGGGCCTCCCCCCGCAGGATACGGGCAAAAACGCTGTGAAAAGTGCCGATATAAAGGTTCCGGGCTTCCCCGTTGCCGAGGATCTTTTCGACCCGCTCCTTCATTTCCTTCGCCGCCTTGTTGGTAAAGGTCAATGCCAGTATATTGAATGCGTCCACGCCCTGGGCCAGCAGGTGAGCAATGCGGGTCGTCAGCACCTTCGTTTTTCCGCTGCCGGCGCCGGCAACGATCATGATAGGACCGTCCTTATGTAATACCGCCTCTCTTTGCTGTTCATTCAATTCGCTGATATAGTCTCGCATGTTGCGAAGTTAGTCAAATCCCACCCAATTTTAACGGTTAAAGACTCCCCTGAATGGGATAAGTTTTTTAGATTTACCGGGTCTATGTTACCAGAGGCTCTCCCTTATCAGCTGAAAGTCCGGGACTTCTTCCGCCGGCAAACTTCTACCTGGGAGTTTTTTACCGCTGTCCGTACCCGCGAAGAGCAATTGATCGCTTTTCAGACGGAGTTATTAAAGAATACGTACCGGTTCAGCCGGGACAGCGAGCCTGCCCTATTCGGGAAAATCGATCGGGCCCGGGAACAGTTGGGGCTCGGTACACTGCCGGTCATGGCTTACCAGGCGGAGTACGCCTCTCCCGGAAATGAACTGAATGCCAGCGTCATTTATCTCCACCAGGAGGCGCATCTCGTTTTCAGCGGGCTGATCCTCGAAAGGCTGAATGAAGATGAGTTGCTGGCGGTTATCGCCCACGAGCTAACACATGTCCGATTATATACTTTGCTGAACGGCGACCTGGAAGTGGCTGACCGGATCATTACTTCTATCGCCAATCATCGCGACAGCGATTCGGTGTACCTTGAAACGGCACGACTATTTAAATTGTATACCGAGATCTATTGCGACCGCGGCGCATATGCGGTGCTGGGAGATCCTGCGCCGGTCATCACCATGTTGCTGAAGCTGGCAACAGGCCTGACTACCGTGAATGCGGAGAGCTATAGCCGGCAGGCCGAAGCTATCTTTTCAGCTGAGCCGGGGACGACGTCGGTCACGCCGACCCACCCGGAGAATTTTATCCGGACGCGGGCGCTCCGGTTGTGGCATGAGCAGGGAGAGGCTGCCACCGCCGCCATTACGCGGATGATAGAGGGCCTTCCCAGCCTCGACCGGTTGGATCTCTTTACCCGGCAGCAGCTGAGTGATCTCACGCGGCAATTCCTGCAGGAATATCTCAGGCCAGGATGGATGCGGTCAACGCTTGTAACGGCATTGGAGCGGCAGTATTTCCCAAATCCCGGCGGCCCGGCAGCGGACCAGAGCGCGGTGAACCGGAATGCGGCGGCTCAGGAGGAGGCAGCTCAGGACCGGGGCGCGGCCCACCTACAGGAAGCGATCGCCGGTCTGCACCCCGATATCCGGACCTATTTTGGATATGTACTGCTGGATTTTGCCCTTGCCGATCCGTCCCTGGAAGATATGCCGGCGGGTCGCGCGTTTGAATTTGCCGGGGAGATGCAGCTATCGGACGTCTATGACACCATTTGTAAAAAAGAATTGCAACTGAACGATAAAAAATGGCTGCAGCACAAACAAAAGGTGCAGAAAGCCTATGCTGAATTACCGAAAGATTAATGCACCACATGGAAACGAGCCGTATCAGTTTCGAAGCTTTTTTGCTGACCGCTTTCGACCAGGGAGACTATTCCACCGATGATGCCATCGCGTTCATCCTGCCCTTGTGCAGGAAAGTGCTGGGCTTTCATGAAGCAGGGCTGGTCGCTCCGTTCGAAAGGGCCGATGCGCTGTTCCTGAAAGGACGCATCCTGGATATGGACGAAGCCCTCGCGCATGCCCCGGCTGTCGCGCTCTACCGGGCGGAGGCCCTGTTCCCGCGTCTGCAATCGCAGCCTTTCGATGAGAGGACGTTCGAGGGAACGTCCGATCCCAGAAGCGTCAGCGCTGCGTTCGGGCAAGACAGGGATATCGATACCATCAGGCTGCGGACCGATGCCGGCGAAGGCACGACAAAGACAGAAGACACGCAGGTACAGCTGAACGAGCAGGAGCCCCTGCAACATCCGGCTTACCTGCCCGGCTACCGCAGCTTTGAATTGTCACTGGGCCATCATGACCCTTTGACGGATATCCTTTGCCTGGGCCTTATCCTGGGCAGCATAGCCCTGGGCCTGGATCTCTACGATCCCGATGACCTGAAACATTTTGCCCGGATCCGCACCCAACCTTCTTTTCATCATCCCCGGGTCCATCCTGCCGTAGGCCGGCTGATCACGGAAATGACAGAGCTGGACAGGAACCGGCGGCTGCAGGACCTTTATGAGGTGATCCGGCGGCTGGAGCATTACCGGGACTACGATCCGGAAAAACAGACGGACCTCAGCCAGATCGCGGGTTGGGTGAATAAGGACCTGAAGGAAAGAGATGCCTTCATCTTAAACAGGCTGCGCAACCGGCTTTTCGATACGAGCCGGCGCAACCGCCTGCTGTATTATAAACCGAACTTGCGGCTGGTCAACCTGACTGTCAGCAGCGTACCGGTCGTCCTGCACTACCAGAGCATCCGTCCTGACCTGCTGTTCACCTGGAACGGAGAACTGGCTGAAAAGATCACCGGCATGAAGGAGATCGTGCTGAATAAATACCTTCGCTTTGAAGATCACGGCTATCTGCCATCCTCCCTCGACAGGGTACGGGTAGAGTCGCAACGCGATATCCAGGAATATGGTTTCAGCCAGCTGAAGCTCGTGATTGCCTTTCTGAACTGGCATAATCTGAAGGAGGACCCGAAGGAAAGGATCCAAACGCCGTTGCTGCTGCTGCCGGTAGCATTGAAAAAGAATAAAAAAGTAAAGGAAGACCATTATGTGCTGAAAGTGCTGGACAATGCCGCCGAGGTCAACCCGGTGCTGGCCGGACAGCTGTCAACGCTGTATGGAATCCGGCTGCCGGACTTTATCGACCTGGACGAGATGAGCCCCGAACAGTTCTACCAACATGTAAAAGCGCAGATCGAAGAGGCCAACCAGGGTATCGTCCTGCATTATATCGACAAGCCACGGATCAGGCTGATTCATAGCGAAGCCCGTCAAACGGTCAGCAATTATCGCAAAAGGCTGCGCCGCATACCCGGGCGGGAGAACAGCCTCTACTCCATTCCCTATAGCTATGATCCGGAAAATTATCAGCCGCTGGGGCTGGCGCTGTACCGGCAGCGGATCGAACCAAAGCCCAGTCAGCTGGAATTCCTGGTGAACCCGGATATCTCCTACCGGCAGAACCGGCTGGCTGATACGGAAGAGCGCGCGGCGCCGGAAACAAGAGACCGTTCGAGGGAACGGTCGATCTTAGAAGCGGGAGCTCCGTGCCAAGCTTGGCATTGGTTGGCGCGACGGCCCGAGGTTGGGCGGTGGCGACGGGTTGGGCGTTGGCGGTTGACTGCGCTGCGGCTGCGAAGAGGAGCAGCAGGAGCAGGTGGAAGAACTGTTTTCTCATGTGCGGTGGTTGATGGTGGATGAACTTACTAAAGATATTCAATTCACGGGTTTGGCAATCGCATGTATTCAATTTTTAATGTGAGGTGGAGAATTTGATCTTCCAGAATGGAATATCAAGTTGGGGGAACTTGAAGTCACAAATTGTGATATCAAGTTGGGGCGAAAGAATCTTGAAGTCGCAAAATGCGATATCAAGTTGGAAGTGAGGTGTCCATTCGGATGTTTTGAGGAATTGGGCCGATATGGTTATATTCGGATTATGCATAAGCTTTGTTGTCTACTGAAAGGCGCCTGGGTGGCGGGCGTTTTGTTATCGGTGTTGTCATTTGATGGCTGTCGGACGGCCAGGAACGCAGGGCAAAAAGACGGGGATGGTTTCGTCCGGATATTCGACGGCGCGACCTTAAACAATTGGGTGGGAGATTCAACCTACTGGCGGGTGGAAGACAGCTGCCTGGTGGGCGTCGTTACGCCTGCCACGTTGCTGAAGCGTAATTCTTTCATCATATGGCAGGGAAACATGCCGGAAAATTTTGAGATCAGGGTAGAGTTTAAGGTTTCTGCCCAGGGTAACAGCGGGATCAATTACCGGAGCGAAAAAATAGAAGGCTTTCCCTATTTGTTGAGAGGTTACCAGGCAGATCTCGATGGCGCCAAAAACTATACCGGCAGTAATTATGAGGAGCGTAAGCGGACCACCCTTGCCTCCCAAGGCGAAGTGACGATTATACCGCCGATAGCCGTTGACCCCGATTCTTTGCAGGCCCATATCCAAAACAATCAATGGTTGCCGAAGATAGTCACCGGATCCCTGGGTGATCCTGCCGTTCTTAAATCAGCGATCAAGAACGATGATTGGAATGACTACAGGATTGTGGTGCAAGGCAACCATATGCGGCATTACATCAATGGAGTGCTGATGAGTGATGTAACGGATAATGATACCGTCAACAGGAGATTTACCGGTTTTCTCGGGGTGCAGGTGCATGTAGGGCCGCCGATGCGGATCGCGTATCGTGATTTCCGGCTGAAGAAGTTGAAGTGATCCGGACGCGGAGGTCGTCGAAATGGGCTATGGACATGGCGTCCTGCCCTTTGGGCAAGAAGGCGTTGATTTTCTTCAACTGCGCCCTCACCAGCGGTCTGATATCGGACAAGGGCACGTTGATCGGCATATGGCCATTATCTGCGAGGTCGGCGGTTGTTTTGTTTGGATCGGGCTGAGGATCTGCCGTCAGCAAAGCGATCAGCAGGTCCACGTATTTGCGTTGCAGGTTCCGCGTAAAGGCGTCGGGACTGGCCGAATGAAAGATCGCCGGCCGGAGGTCCTCCAATAGGTCGCTGACGGTATACGCATTCTTTCCATTCCTCACTTCATCGTCGAACATCCTGGCCAGTCTGGAAGGGTTGAGCAGTTTCGCGAGGGTGTTGGTCTGCACGTTCTTGATGCGGTCGATGATGAGGCCGTTGTCGAATTCACGGAGGTTGCGCCGGTCGATCAGCCAGGAGGGCGTATCAAAAACATTCGTCCTTAAAAAATTGATGGCGTCCTGTTGTATAGTCTTCTCTACATAGCTATCACCGGGGATGCTCGTTTCTTCGTACGTTTTATGGTTAATGTACAGCCCTCCTACATTGGTCAGCACGTGGCCGATATACCTGTTGAACTGGTCGATCACCTCGTTATACATGACATTCAGGTTGCTCATATCCTTTCCTTGCTGAAAGGTCCACTCCTCGAGGTTCGGCAGGATACGCCGCAGGTTGGCGATGCCGTATGTGCCGGCTTTCATGGCGTTGTCGCCGATGTCTTCGCTCTGCGTACGCGGGTCAACAATAGTGAAGTCCCGGCCGAAAAAGTACAGCGGGTTGCCGGCCCTTTTGGCCGTCCATTCGTCGAGGATCGCTTTTTCCTGCTGGATGGTCTTGTCCGCAGGGAACCAGGAGTAACCCCATTTGATCGCCCACAGATCATATTCGCCGATCCTGGGTGAGAATTGCCGAACGCTGTCACCGGGCTGGGCCACATAGTTGAACCGGGAGTAATCCATGATCGACGCGGAGGTGCCATGCTGGTCGGTAAACGTCCTGGAGCGCAATGAATCCACCGGATAGGCGTAATTGGCGGCCCAGTTATGAGGTAACCCCAGCGTATGACCGATCTCATGCGAGCACGTGTAGCGGGTCAGTTGCCCCATGACCTCATCTGCCAGAACCGGCATACGCGCCAGTGGGTTGGCCGCCGCGGTCTGGATGAAGTACCACTCGTACAGATCTTTCATTTCATTGTGATACCAGCCTACGTAAGTTTCTATGATCTCACCGGTGCGCGGGTCGGAGACATGCTGGCCGTAGGCGTTCTTTGTATCCGATGCGAAGTACCGTAGTACACTATAGCGGGCGTCATCCATGCTGAACTGAGGGTCTTCCGCAGGCGTGGGCGCCGGTTTGCCGATGATGGCGTTTTTGAATCCGGCTGCTTCAAAGGCCTTCTGCCAGTCGTTGATCCCTGCTATCAGATAAGGCACCCATTTGGGGGGCGTAGCAGGATCTATATAAATGACGATCGGCTTGACCGGTTCCACCAGCTCTCCGCGCAGATAGGCTGCCTCATCTTTAGGCTCGAGTCTCCAGCGATGGATATAGGAAGTGACTTCCGCCTGCTGGGCGTCCAGACCGTAGTCTATCTGGTCCTGGTGTGTGTAGCTGACCCTATCGTCATACAGCCTTGCCTTCATCGGGTGCCTGGGCAGCAATAGCATCGAGGTGTTCAGCCTGAACGTAATCGCTGCATTGCTATTGTCGGTAGGCGAAAGGGCGGAGTGATACGTTTTGGTGGTTTGGGCCTCGATGTTTATCGGATATGTTTTGACGGTATCTATATAAGACCGGTCAGTATCCAATGTGCCGATCTTATATTGACGCTTTAATTCGTCCGAGATGCCGATGGCGGCGATGTCGCCATTGTAAAAATTGGTCACATCGATGATGACGCCCGTATGATGTTCGTCGGGGGCCAGAATATTGAACGAGGCCAGGATCACGGGCAGGTTGGAGTTTCGGACCGCCTGGTACATGGCCGTGCCGCTGTCTGCCTTGCTGAAATAGGCCGGCACGCGGATTTGCAGCCAATGCCCGTGTTTTTCCCATTTCCAGATCTGGGTATTCTCCTGTTCTCCGCCATATTCGTGCATGAACACATGAATGTTGCCCGGGGTATTGACGAGGTGAGTGATCACCATCATCTCGCGGTCCAGCAGTGTATCCGGCACATCAAAATAATATTTCTCACCTACCTTATAGACATTGAAAAGACCGCTATTGGCCTTCGTCCCTGCCGGGATGACGTCGCTCCAATTTTTGAGCGTGTGGTCCTGCGCCATCAGCGGTTGGGTATTGGCGAATGCGGCAGCTATCACGATGAGTATGATGGTGAAGGGCATTTTCATAGGGAGGGTAATGTAATATCTGTGCCATGATATAATCAGTTCATCAATAATGTCTTATGCGTTTTTTGCCGGGGGCTTGCCCGGCGACATGTCGCTATTTCGCTTTCGATCCGTGATATATCGCGGATTCAGGTTCCAACTGCTGTGCCGGTGTCGGTTGGGTTCTGTTCATAAACCTTTTCAATCTCCCTTCGCAGTTCTGCTTCATTGGGTAAATACAACTGGTACTTTTGGACAAATAACTGCGCCGACATGCCATGAACAGCATATTCGATCAGCAGCTCATCTTTCTCCCGCGCCAGAATAATGCCTATCGGCGGATTATCGCCTTCGGTATTCTCTTCGGCTTCAAAGTAGCCCAGGTACATATTCATCTGCCCAATATCCTCGTATCCTGCCTCCTTGTGCTTCAGGTCGATGAGCACAAAGCATTTTAATATCCTGTGAT
>PMUF01000203.1 GCA_003167015.1 Chitinophagaceae bacterium
CAGTCCGAGCAGCCTGGCCGCCCAGTACACCAGACTATAGCCGGCTATATTCTGCACCAGCGTCGCCGCGATCAGCAACAGCCCCACCTTCAGCAGGCTATCCCTGCCCGCGGCGGTGATCACGACGATGATCAGCGCGATCCCTCCCATCGAAACGACAGGCAGCGCCTTGTCGAGCCAGGACCAACGGCCCCGGACAACGTAATGGAAGATCAGCCCGGCTGCAATCGGCAGGATAACGATCTGGGTGATGTCCCAGACCATGGCCCATGGATGAATAGCAATGTATTGTCCCGCCAGCCATTTCATCAGCAGCGGCGTCAGCAACGGCGCCAGCAGAGTGGATACGGCCGTCACCGACACAGACAAAGCCAGATTGGCCCTGGCCAGATAAGACATGACATTCGAAGCCAGCCCGCTGGGACAACAGCCGACCAAAATGATACCGGCAGCAATCTCCCGTGGAAAGTGGAAGAGCCCGGCCAGCACAAAACCGACTGTCGGCATGATCGTATAGTGGCACACTACGCCGATGATGATGCCCCGCGGCGTACGGACTACCTCCCTGAAATCTTTTATACTGAGCTCGGTGCCCATCCCGAACATGATGATCTGCAACAGGGGTAGGATCAGCCGGGATAATTTGAAACTCCCCACTGCAGTAAAGTATGCCGGATAATACATCGCCAGGCTCACCGCTGCAAAGATCATGATGGTGAACGAAAATCCCCGCAGCAGCGGCCGGCGGCGAAAAAAGAGGGCCAGGCAGGTAAAGAACGCCATCAGTAACCAGCCACCGGGTCCCGAAGGGTCTCGCGATCCACTGCCACCCCCGCCTGCAACAGCGTTCGATCCGCCCGCGCCAGCTAAATCGTTTTTGGGCAACGCAAATGCAATATAGTTTCCCCCGGTCGGTAGCCCTCTGCCCCCACCGGCGGCTATCGCGATATACTGCACACCATCGACTTCATAGGTTACCGGCGTCGCAAAGCCGGCAGCAGGAAGATGATAAGACCAAACTACCTTCCCCGTACGCTTGTCAAAGGCCCGGATCAGTTCATCCCGGGTACCGGCAATAAAGATCAGCCCACCTGCCGTAACGAGGGGCCCCCCATACGACTCCATGCCGGTGACGGGTATCCCTTTTTTCGTCAGCTCGGGGAACTCGCCCAACGGCACCCGCCAACGATAATCTCCGGTCGCCAGGTCGATGGCATTGAGCGTCCCCCAGGGAGGCTTGATACCGGGATATCCATCCGAGTCGGTCAGCTTGTCCCACACTTTACTGACATAAGCAGGCATATAGGGGAACGGAGCCGCCTTTCCATCACTACGCCTGTCGGCCCGGGAAGTATCCCGGTGTTCGGCTGCTACCGCCGGAGTGGCTTTTCCGCTACTGAGCAGCCAGCCGGTGAGCACACCCCGCTGCTGATCGGACAATTGCAACTGAAAAGAAGGCATGCGGCCCTGGCCATTTTTCAGGATCGACCAGATCTCTTCTCCCTTTAGTTTCTGCCCGATGTTGGCCAGGCCTGGAATCTCATGACCGTTGCCTTTCCGGTCGGCGCCGTGGCAAACAGCACAATTGGCCATATACAAACCATACCCCCCCTTCGACAGGTTGGCCATTTCCTTTTGCCGGTCCTTCATCGAGATCATCTGCAAAAGCCAGGGAGCGTCATTGACGTTCTGATAGAAGACGCCGTCTGAATCGATGGCGTTACCTCCCCACTCTGCGCCGCCGCTATAACCGACCAGCACCGTACCGGCTGTCGAAGGGGTCATGAATTTGTTTTTGGGTCCTGGGGTGGTCGCATCAAAAATTTTCTTCACATACGCGTGAGCGGCGGGAGAAAGATCGGTGATATCAGAGTCTGTAATGGTTTGATGAGACAAAGGCAAAGGTTTCAGCGGATACTTCTGAGTAGGTGAAGGATGTTCGCCCGGCAGACCTGCTGTCGGCACCGGACGTTCCTCCACCGGGAAAAGCGAAGTGCCGCTGTCACGATCGAGGACATAGACGAGACCGTCCTTCGTAGCCTGCACCAAAACATCTGTTAGTTTGCCGTTGTGCCGGATAGTCGAAAGATTCGGCGGACAGGGAATATCCCTGTCCCACAGGTCATGATGGATGATCTGATAATACCATTTGACTTTTCCACTGGCTGCATCCAGCGCCATGATGCAATTTGCGAACAGGTTGTCGCCGGCGCGGTCCCCGCCGTAGAAATCGGAAGAAGGGCTGCCGGTACCGAAATAAACGGTCCCTCTTTTTTCATCCAGCGCCATACCCCCCCAGTTGTTGGTGCCCCCGGCCCATTGATAAGCATCTTTTGGCCAGGTATCATAGCCCGGCTCTCCCGGCTGCGGAATCGAGTGAAAGATCCAGGTCATCTTGCCGGTCAGCACATCGAATCCACGGATATAGCCCGGCGCTGCATCGCCGGATTCCGACACCGCCGATCCTATGATCAGGGTGTTCTTGTAAATGATACCCGGCGAAGTAGCCGTAACATAAAGGTGCTGTACGCTGTGATTAATGTCCAGCCCGGTGTACAGCGATACTCTCCCGCTATCGCCAAAGCCGGCTGCCGGCTGGCCCGTACCCGCATCCACTGCATAAAGATCGGAACCCGCGGCATAGAAAAGCCTTCGTTGTGTACCATCGGTCCAATAAGTAGCGCCACGACATTGATTGAACCGAAAGCCGTGACGCTTGAAAGGATCGAATTTCCATAGCTCTTCGCCGGTGCCTGCCCGTAAGGCAAACAATTGCAGGGTAGGGCTGATCCCGTAAAGGATCCCGTCCACGATAATCGGCTGACATTGGATCTCATGCTGCTGGCTGTGTCGTTTGCCTCCCCCGGTCGCGGTATCGGCGGAATTGTAGATCCACGCCACCTGTAGATCCTTTACGTTATCGCGGTTGATCTGCCGGAGATCGGAATACCTGTTACTGCCATTATTGCCTCCATACATCGGCCAGTCCTTTGACGCTCCGGGGCGATGTCCGCAACCGGCCAACAGGAGCACGCTGCAGGCAAGTAAACTGCCGGCGAAAAGTAGTTTAAAAGTTCTCATCTGTATTGAATTATTGGGTACTGGTAGGGTTTAACGTGTAGAATGTATAGCGAAAAGTCCAGGTAAAGGTCTCGCCCGGCGGCACGCTGATATGGATATAGGGTTCGGGGCATAATACTTTCAGCGAACCCCAGAACACCATTTTACTTAACGGCCTGTCGGCCGTGATCCGGACCGCCGCGCCGCTGGTATGATCTTCGAGCCTGATATTGTAATCCCCGACGCCGTTGTCATAGCCGTGCAGCACCGCATAGACTGACTCATGTCCCTTGAACGACCTCAGGACCGCTATCGAATCGCCTGCGATCGCCGCCAGGTCTCCCAGTCCCCGCGATTGTTCGGCCGTCAGGGGGAAAGTAAATTTCATTACCCGGCCGGGGGCTACGGTAAGGCTGTCGAGGAGAAAAAAATTATGATCGTAGACATCGGTCTCTATCGTCGTCTGGCCGGTATTTTTCAGCGTATGCCCGATCATCATCTCCGGCCGCCCCCTGATCAGCGTGATCTTCTTCGTATAGTCATAGCTGCATACCGTATCGGTCAGCCGGTGCCGGAATTCGATCGCGCTGCGGGATCGCTTTACATCCCATGTCCCCGCGTTCAAAATGGGATAATATTTGAAAGGCGAGTACGCAGCCGTATCCGGCCTGGATACCTTTCCCACGCCGATCACCACAAAAGAGCCGCCGGCGCCGGCCCTGTCATAACCCAGCGGCCAAAAGGATTCTACGGGCCCCATGATGGCATCGTTGATAGTGGGGTCATATCGGGTGAACCACTGACCGAAATAGCTGTGCCCCTGGTATTCGAGTTGGGGCATGACCCCGGACCAGTCAAAACGGGTACTCCGGTAATAACCCTTTTCGGCATCCGGAAGATAGATGCGCGCCGTCACTATACCATTGCTGATATCGGCCCGGGGGAAAGATCCCGCCGCGGAAGGCCCCGGGGACGTTGGCGCGCCAGCCGTCTGCGCGCATAATGATAACCGGTACACTGCCGTCAGACAGAACAGGAAGAATTGCTTCATATAACGCGCTTTTAAGGCCGGATGATGGTGCCGTCCCTTTTCCGGATGGTCCATTTACCTGCGTTGTTATTGATCGGATATTTGGCAGCCAGCTTTTCATTGATGTCTACGCCCAGACCCGGAGCTTCATTGACATACATATATCCTTTCTTGAGCGTCGGACTGCCGGGAAAGACTTCTACCAGCTGATCGGAGAAGAAGACCGACTCCTGGATACCGAAGTTCCAGATATTGAGATCGATATGGCATTGCGCCGCATGTCCGACGGGCGATACGTCCCCCGGGCCATGCCAGCCTGACTTGACATTAAAGAATTCCCCGAGATGGGCAATCTTCATCGCAGGAGTGATCCCGCCGATCTGTGAGACATGGCAGCGGATGTAATCGAAATCCCGCCGCGTCATATAGTCGATGAATTCGTTCTGGTTGTTGAAGAGCTCCCCCATGGAGAAGGGGACTGTCGTCGCAGCCCGCAGTTGGGGGAAGAGATGCATGTTCTCCGGGGTGAGGGGATCTTCGATCCAGTAGGGATCGAATTCTTCCAGCCGCTTACACATGTTGATCATGTCCTGTGGCTGGACCCGCTCGTGCGTATCATGCAGCAGCTCTACCTGCTCACCGCATGTCTTGCGCACCACCTCGAACATTTTGGGAACGGCCTTGACATAGGCGCGGGCGTCCATAAAATCATCGGTAGCTCTGCCGAAGCCGGCATCTTTGAAGTCGGGTTGCTGGGCAAGGTATAGCGATCCATAGCCGCCTTGCTGGATACGCACATGCCGGAAACCCTGGTCCATGTACTTCTGAACATTGGTGGCGACTTCTTCCGGCGTTTTTCCGTCAGCATGGGCATAACAATCGACGGCGAAGCGGGACTTGCCACCCAATAGCTGATATACGGGCATATTGGCCCTTTTACCCTTGATATCCCAAAGGGCCTGGTTCAATCCGCTCAACGCATTGTTCAGCACCGGGCCATTGCGCCAATAAGAGCTGACAAAAGTAGCTTGCCAGAGGTCTTCGATATTGTCTACGTCCTTGCCGATGCAGAAGTCCGGCAAATAGTTGTTGATGGCCGTGACGACTACTTCTGCCCGTTGGGTAAAGGTGGCGCACCCGATGCCATACAGTCCGGGTTCGGAAGTTTCTACTTTTACGATGACGAGATTGGCTCCCTGCGGAGCGGTCCCGATAGCTTTTACACTGCGGATGGTGACGGGGGGAAGCCCGGCGGCATAAGAAGGAGTTGACTTGTCGCGGCTCCCGGATGGGCTCAGGTCCCCGGCCCCATTCCGGCCATTCGCTTTGGCCATAGTCGGGACAGCACTGCCGAGCAAACTTCCGGCACTGCCGAGGCCCAGCATCTTCATCAGTTGACGGCGGTTCAGATTAGAATTTTTCATATGCATCCAATTGTTGATTTTGTTATTTTCAGCGTCGATTGATGCGGCGTTTATGGCGCCAGATCATATGTCGCGCCTTTGACCGAGAGTGCCCCGCCGACCACCGATCCGGCAGCCAGGGACGCTGGCAGCGGCTGGCCGCCACCCATGAAAACCTCCACTTTGCCTGCCTTCTCACTGCGATGACCCGTTGCGTCCACGAGGGATAACGCCCTCGGGGATAACACCATCTGCACTGTCTTCTTCTCTCCGGGCATTAAATGAACGCGAGCAAATCCCGCCAACGCATGAAGGGGCGCACGGCCCGCATAGCCTGTATGCCGGACATAAAGCTGCACCACTTCGTCGCCTTCTCTTCCGCCGGTATTCTGTACCGTAACGGCGACGGGCACCTCCGTTCCCGTAGGAACATCTGCCGGCACCGACAGCTGGCTGTAGGCAAAGCTCGTATAGCTCAGTCCGTAACCAAACGGATACAACGGATCACCCTTGAAGTAACGATAGGTCCTGCCTTCCATGCTATAATCGGAGAAAGACGGCAGCTGATCGACAGACCGGTAAAAAGTCACGGGCAGCCGGCCGCCGGGATTGTAATCCCCAAAGAGCACGTCGGCTACTGCCGTACCGGCCGCCTCACCGCCATACCAGGCATTGAGAATGGCCGGCAGATGCGCAGACTCCCATTCCGTGCTGATCGCACTCCCGGTCATCATCACGAATATCACCGGTTTCCCGGTGGCATATAAGGCCTGCATTAATTTTGTCTGCACCGCCGGGAGAGCGATGGAAGTACGATCGCCTCCGCTAAACCCATCTAAATGGATCGGCATCTCTTCCCCTTCGAGCCGGGGAGAAATGCCGCCCACGAATACGATGACATCGGCATCTTTGACCCGGGCGGCCACCGCATTCACGTCGGCAGATGCACTGCCCTGCACATAGTCCACTCCTTTTTCATAATACACATTCGCTCCTGCAGGCAGCTTTTGACGGATGCCTTCCAGTACGGTGACGGTGTGATCAGGGAACCCGTTGTAATTGCCCAGCACGACACTGCTGTCGTCGGCATTGGGCCCGAGAACGGCGATTTTGCGGATATGCTGTGCATCCAACGGGAGAAAATGATGCTCGTTCTTCAACAGCACGATAGATTCCCTGGCCATCAGGAGAGCCTGGGCCTGGTGTTCGGGCGTTTGTACTTCCGTCATCGGTATCTGTGCATATTTCACCAACGCAGTCGGGTCGAACATCCCCAGGCGGAACCGGATCTCCAGCAGATGAAAAACGGACGTATCTATCTTCGCCTCCGGTATGAGGCCGCTCTGCACCGCCGCCACCAAAGAATGGTACGAGCCGCCGCATTCGACATCGGTGCCGTGAATGACGGCATCAGAAGCAGCCGAAGCCGCATTGGGGCTGAACTGATGCGACGGGTAGCTCTTTTCGTAAAAATCGTCGATGGCGCCGCAGTCGGAGGTTACATAGCCGCGGAATTTCCATTTGTTATACAGGATGTCCGTCATCAGCAGGTCGCTGCCGCAACAGGGTTGCCCTTCGATGGCATTGTAGGCGCACATCACCGAGGCCACCTTTGCATCGACTACCAGCGTCCGGAAGGCGGGAAGATAGGTGTCCCACAGATCGTAGTCTGACGGCCGGACGTCAAAGCTATGGCGGGTAGACTCAGGTCCGCTATGTACGGCGAAGTGCTTGGCACAAGCCGTTATCTTGAGATAGGTCGGATCGTCGCCCTGGAAACCTTTTACCAAAGCCATCCCCATCTGCCCGGTGAGATAGGGATCTTCTCCGTAGGTCTCCTGTCCCCGGCCCCAGCGGGGATCGCGGAAGATATTGATATTGGGCGACCAGAAGGTCAGTCCTTCGTAGATCAGCCTTTTACCTTTGCGGGCGAAATCATGGTGTTTGGCCCGGGCTTCGTCCGAGATGGCCGAGGCCATGCGAAACTGCATATCTTCATCCCATGCGGCGCCCAGCCCGATGGCCTGGGGGAAAACCGTTGCCAGTCCGGCTCTGGCTACGCCATGCAGGCATTCGTTCCACCAGTTGTATTCGGGGATACCCAGGCGGGGAATGGCAGGAGCGGCATTCATCATCTGCCCGATCTTTTCTTCCAGTGTCATGCGGCCGACGAGGTCGTCTACGCGCTGGTCGACGGGCAGGTCGGGATTCATGAAAGGGAGGGCGGCGATGGAGTCTTTTGCGTTGCCGGGTGGTGCGTTCCGGTGACAGGAATTGTGCAGGAAAAGGACCAATGCGAGGATGATGAGCAGGGATAGCTGTTTCATAATGGAAGCAATGGGTGATGAATGGCGCCCAATAAATATAAAGCTATTCCCGGAAAATGTAACCGATTACATTTATAATTCTTTTCTTAGTGAGGGGGGATCTTATACATCTTCTTCATGCCATCTCCCATGATCTGAATCGCCCGTTTTCTGGGAAGGAGGCGTTGCATCAGGAAAGAAACCAGCTTATTCCCGGTACCGCTGACGAAGGAAGGCGTCGTACCGATCCTGGCCAGGCATTCTTCGACCACCTGTTCCGGCGACTGGGGTTTTGGTTCCAGCCAGCTGGCTTTTCCGGGCGAGGTGTTGAGGTAGTTAGGGGTCGCCGTCGCCCCTGCGCAGCAGGCTATGACATCTACGCCCAGCGGTTTCCATTCATACCATAGCCCTTCTGCCAGCACACGGTCGAACGCTTTCGTGGCGGCATAGGTCGCCAGGTAGCCCGAACCCTGGAACCCCGCGATCGATGCCATCAGGACAATACCTCCCCGTTTCCGCTGTACCATTTTGCTGCCGAACTCATGCAGCATGGCCAGCGGGGTCGTTGCATTCACGGCGGCGATGCCCAGGTGGGTGGACAAGCCGGTGGCCAGGTAGGGGCCGATGTAGGATTGGGCGGCATTGTATACCAGCAACCCGATCTCGCGATCGCCGATAGTCCGCACGATCTGCTGTGTGGCATCGGCCGCAGCCAGGTCGCAGGCAATGGGCAGCACTTTGACGCCGTGTTGTTGGGCTATCTTGTGAGCGGTGGCCTCCAGTTGCGTCGTGCGTCTTGCGATCAATACGAGGTCCAGGCCACGTGCAGCGAGGGCGTGGGCATACGCCGCGCCCATTCCTTCCGAAGCGCCTGCCACGAGCGCCACCGGGCCGTATTTCTCTTTGAATGAAACCATAGAATGATTGATGGGGATGAAAATAATGCTTTGCTTTCGATAAATTTGTAGTCACGAATGAAAAAGATCTTATTTGCTGCAGCGCTATTCACCGCCGCGCATTCGATAGCCCAAAGCGATAATCATGGACAGGCTGATGCGGTCCTGCATATTTGGGAAACCCAGGAAAAAGACGGGAAGATGCAGATATTGAAAACAGGAGATACTTATTACGGCAAGATGATCTATGGCAAAGATCTTCTCGAGGCCGACAGCGTTACCTACAAAAAAGATATCCATAACCCCGATACGACGCTGAGGTCCAGGTCACTCAAAGACTTTACGTTGATCAGCGGGCTGATCTACAAAGATGGCAAATGGGTCAACGGTAAGCTGTATTATTACCAGGACGGCAACAGCTATGATGTCAGTCTGGAGGTTAGGGATGGCGCATTGTATATGCGCGTATATAAAGGCATCCCGATGTTTGGAAAGACCGTTAAATGGAACATGGTAGAATGAGTAAGAAAACCAGATCCTCTTCGCCCACCGCCCCGCTGACCTTGAAAGAGCGGATCACGGCACTCCGCAACCTCCCCCGTTTCTTCCGGTTGGTATGGCAGACCAGTCCGGGTATTATGCTGGCCAACTTCCTGCTGCGCATCACCCGTTCGGCCATTCCTGTCAGCATTCTCTACATAGGCAAACTGATCATTGACCAGGTTGTGCTGTTGCTGTCCGGCAGTGCGAGTGGCGCCGGAGTGCATGGCATGGGCCGTGGCAGTCTTCATCATGGGTGGCTGAGCGCCATACCCGGACCTGGCGGGGCACATCATCTTTGGCTGCTTGTGGCGCTGGAGTTTGGTCTCGCCCTTATATCAGACGCTCTCATGAGAGCTATAACATTGTTGGATAGTTTATTAGGCGAGAAGTTCTCAAATTTTACTTCCATTAGGATCATGCAGCATGCTGCGCAGCTGGACCTGGATCAATTCGAAGATTCTACNNCTGATCAGCATGGCTTTTCTGGCGGCGGGGCTGGTGGCTTTCAATCCCTGGCTGATCCTTTTGTTGCTGGTAGCGGTCATTCCCGCGTTTTTGGGCGAGTCCTATTTCAACGACCGGAGCTATGCCCTGACGAGGGCGCAAACAGAGGAGCGCCGGGAACTGGATTATCTCCGTTACCTGGGCGCCAGCGACGATACTGCCAAGGAGGTGAAATTATTTGGATTGTCCGGCTTTTTGATCGACCGGTTTCGGGTATTATCGGATAAATTTTACCGGGATGGCCGGGTGCTGGCTATCCAGCGTTCCAGTTGGGGGACGTTGTTTTCTTTATTGGGCAGTGTCGGTTATTATGCTGCATACGTCGTCATCATCTTACATGCTATACAGGGTCGCCTGTCCATCGGTGACCTGACCTTTCTCGCCGGTTCGTTCCGGCAGCTGCGGAGCCTGCTGGAAGGCATCCTGAACCGCTTTACCAGTGTCTCGCAGGGGGCTATTTACCTACAGGATCTTTTTGAATTCTTCGAGATCAGGCCGCGGATCCGGCCGGTTGCCCATCCCCGCTCCTTCCCCCAGCCTATACGTGAAGGTTTTGTTTTTGAGGATGTCGGGTTTCGTTACCAGCATTCCGAGCGCTGGGCCAATCGTCACCTGAGCTTTACGCTCCGGGCAGGAGAGAAGCTGGCGCTGGTGGGTGAGAATGGCGCCGGGAAGACTACGCTGATCAAATTGCTGACCCGGCTGTATGATCCAACCGAAGGGCGCATCCTGTTGGACGGCGTAGATCTGCGGGAATATGATCCCGCCGAGTTGCGGAGCCAGGTGGGCGTTATCTTCCAGGACTTTCTGCGTTATCAGATGACGATGGCGCAGAATATTGCCGTCGGCAACATTGACCGGAAGGAAGATCGCGGGCTGATCGAAGCATCGGCGCAGCAGAGCCTGGCCGCCGCGCTGGCCGAGAAATTACCCGGCCGTTATGATCAGGAACTGGGCCGGCGGTTCCGCCAGGGGGTAGAGCTATCGGGTGGGGAGTGGCAAAAGGTTGCATTGGCCAGGGCGTATATGCGTGACGCGCAGCTGCTGATCCTGGACGAGCCTACTGCTGCACTGGATGCGCGGGCCGAGTATGAAGTCTTTCAGCGTTTCGCCGAACTGACGAAGGGGCGGACGGCGGTGCTGATCTCACACCGGTTCTCTACCGTCCGCATGGCCGACCGCATATTGGTACTGGAGAAGGGGGAGATGCTGGAGATCGGGAGTCATGAAGAGCTGCTGGCGCAAGGGGGAAGATATGCGGAGTTGTTTCATTTACAGGCAAGGGGGTACAGGTGAGTGTCTTTGGGTCAACTTATTTAATTCTTTTCTTTGTTGAGGCAGGAGGCAGGAAGTTTTCTCCGGATACGACCTTTTTACCAGTTTTTGCCTCAAGTGCGAGTCTCGCATCCTTTGCTATTTTTCCGCCCTTCTTTCCAGCTACTGCGTTCTCGCGGAGGCCTTCAGCGTTATCACTTTCTGCGATCTGTTTGGTGGACAATTCGGCAAGTGCAGTAAAGATTAGTTCGGCGTCCGTCATATGGTCCCTTAGGTTCTGGGCTTTCAGTCCTTTGACCTGTTTATGTTTTTGGACAGTAAGACCTGTCCATTCCTCATGTATAATGTTGGTGAGCAGGCAAATTCATTTCCTTGTTGCACGCCGTGTTCTTTCCAATAGTCTGTCAGTTTGTTTCGGATATCCTGGCCGGTCATCCGCTGTTGTATCCATTTTTCACTTCTTCCTAATGCTCAGCAGCCTCCATTTTCAAACCGTGACAATTCGTCACGGTTTCGTTCCCCTCTTTCTTTAATCGTTCTTTTAGTTTTCGCCAATACGCGGGAGGGTCAACGCTTTCCGTTAAAATGGCAATGATATCTACAATGCTGAAATACCATTTCTGTTCTTCTTCATTCCAGGAAGAACGGACTTTTTTGCTTTCGAATAACTTTATGTTGCTCATAGCACAGGTTTATCTTTGAACATGCAATATAAATCTTTTTTCAAAAAACTAAAAATATTAGTAGTAACCTCTGCTTCAAGGTTCCTTCAAAATCATTGCCGAAAATAGCAGGCCGAAAAACTCAGCTATTTTTGTAATTATGAAGGTTCTCATCATCGAAGACAACCAGGAGCTGGCCCGGAATATCCGCGACTTTCTCGCCCGCGAGGGTTATATCTGTGAATCCTGTGACACGCTGGAGGCGGCCAGGGAGAAGCTCGAACTGTTCCAGTACGACTGCATCCTGCTGGATATCGGGCTGCCGGACGGCAATGGGATCAGCCTGCTGAACCTTATCCGGGCAGAGTATAAGGACAGTAATGTGCTGATCATCTCTGCGAAAAATGCATTGGATGACAAGATCATCGGGTTGGAAAAGGGCGCCGACGATTATATCACCAAGCCTTTCCACCTGGCGGAGCTCCATGCCCGTATCCGCGCCGTCTACCGCCGCAAGAACCTGGGCGGGACGAGCATCGTCGCCTTCAACGAGATCAGCCTCAATACCGATACCTTCGAAGTCCGCGTGTTGGATCACCTGTTGGACACCACTCCCAAGGAATTCGACCTCCTGCTCTATTTCATCGTCAATAAGAACCGCGTCCTGTCGCGCCAGGCCATTGCCGCCCACCTGTGGGGGGATTACACGGATAATTTGGCTAACTTCGACTTTGTATACCAGCATGTCAAGAACCTGCGCCGGAAGATCAGCGGGGCCGGGGGTGTGGACTATATCAGCACGGTTTACGGGCTGGGATACAGGTTCAATTCGCACAAAGCGGAGTAGGGTATGAAACTCACAACTAAATTCACCTTGTGGTACTTCGGTATCATGCTGTTCGTTTTACTGATCGGCGGATACATTGTCTACTATGAGATCCAGAATAAGCTCAGCAGGGTGGAAGTGGTGAGGCATCAGCGATTGAACGACCTGATTGCCGAGCAGGTCAGGACAGGAGGGGATTATTCCAATCATCCTACCCGCAAGCGGGCGACTGTTACACCTATCGCGGCCGACTCCGTGCCGAAGGGCATCTCCACTTACTATACCCGCGGGATCGGCTGGAACCCCGAATTTCAGGAGAATGAATACCGGCTGCTGGTGACTTCCTTTTACAACATCAAAGGGCAGTGGTACCGGATAACGACCTATTCTTTCATCCCGTCTTTCTACCAACTGTTGCCCGGGGTGGTCGATTCTTTCAAATGGATCTTCCTGCTGCTGCTGGTCCTGGTCATTATCTCGGCAGGGCTCATCTCCAAGTATATCCTGGCGCCCTTCAAGCGCACGCTGCGGGTGATTCAGTCTTTCGATCTGAAACAAAAGACCGTCATACGATTGCCGGATACACAGACCTCCGAATTCCGGGAACTGAACGTATTCCTGCAAAAGATGACGGAAAAAGCCCGGGAAGACTATCGGACGCTGAAAGAATTTACAGAGAATACTTCCCACGAACTGCAGACGCCTACGGCCATCATCCGCGGCAAATTAGACCTGCTGATGGAATCCGACATCCGGGATGAGCAAGCCATTCTTATTGCGGAGACACAGAACGCCCTGGAACGGCTGTCCCGGATCCATAGTTCGCTGACGCTGCTGACCAAGCTGGAGAACCATGAATATGAGGCTAATACTACGGTTTGTATCAGTCAATTGACCCGCGAGACGTTGAATTCCTTCGTAGAGCTGATCCAGCTGAAGTCACTGACGCTGCTGACGACGATAGCAGAAAAGATCTATGTACCGTTGCATCCTTCGCTGGCGGATCTGCTGTTGACCAACCTGATCGGCAATGCCATCCGGCATAATGTGCCGCCGGCCACCTTCGCCGAGGATGAGTCAGAGATGGAAGCGGAGGAGGGCTTCGGCGGCCAGGGCGGGGGCCTCATCCAGGTCAACCTGACCCGCGAGGGGCTGATCGTGGTCAATACGGGCCGGCAACCTCAGGTGCCGACAGCAGAATTATTTGAGCGGTTCAAAAAAGGGAATTCCGGCAGCGACTCGATTGGCATCGGCCTGGCTATCGTGCGCCAGATCTGCGATTTAAGCCATTTTACCATAGATTACCAATACCGCGACGGCTTCCATTGTCTTGCCGTCGGATTTAGTCCCCGCGTGGCGGCTTCAAAATTGCTTCAAAATCTTTCGCTCCCTTTACATAGCCGGGCATAATCCGGTCCCACATTGCAGCCATAGTCGAAAACAGGACAACAGAATTTCAGCAGACAGAAAAAACAGTTCTTTTATCATGTCAAAAAAGATACGTAATGGCCTTTTCTGGGCCTTGCTGCTCAGTATACCGACGGTGAACGTCACTGCTCAGGCGCTGACACTCAAACAGGCTGTACAAACCGCCTTGAACAACTACGGTACCATCCGTGCCAAAGCGGATTATGTCAAAGCATCCCAGGCGAATGTTAAGGAAGTAAAGACGGAATACTTACCTGATGTCAACTTCGCTGCCCAGCAGGTATATGGTACGGCCAATGCCAATTATGGTCCCCTGGCAAGCTACAAGGTTGCACCGGTAGCTTCTTCCGGACCGGTATTTGCGACCCAGAACTGGAATGCCGCTTTCGGAGCGCTGTACTGGACGAATGTCAACTGGGATTTCTTCCAGTTCGGCCGGTATAAGCAAAAGACCAAGGCGGCCGAGGCCATAGTCTATCAGAACCAAAGCGACCTGGACCAGGAACGCTTTGAGCAAAGCGTCAGGGTCTCGGCGGCGTATCTGAACCTGGTGGCGGCACAGAAGCTGATCTATTCCGAGCAGAAGAACCTCGACCGGGCCGTGGCCTTCCAGACCGTCGTCACTGCCCGGGCCAAGAGCGGCCTCACCCCTGGTGTTGACTCCTCCCTCGCCAACGCGGAAGTATCCAGCGCAAAGATCGCGCTGACCAATGCCATAGAGGCCGAACAGGAACAGGCCAATCAGCTGGCGCAACTGATGCAGGCGCGGCCCCCCGATTCGAATAATTATTCGCTGGACTCCGCTTTTGTCAACAATATCCCGGCTTCATTGAGCAATGCGCCGGCCAATACACTGAACAATCATCCCTTGCTGAAGTTTTTCCAGGAACGTGTAGCGGTCAGCAATGAGCAGGCTAAATATTTACGGACCCTTGCCTATCCGACCTTTTCATTGATCGGAGTGTTACAGGACAGGGGTACCGGCTT
>PMUF01000534.1 GCA_003167015.1 Chitinophagaceae bacterium
TCACCCTCCGCCTCCCCAACGGTTTCAATATTGAAGATTATTTCACCCCCGACTACGAAGTCGTTGTCCAGGACTACAGCTCCCAACGCCTCGCGTCCTTTTTCTCCGGCCTCCCGGCCTCCGCTGCACCCCCCGCATTCTTCTGGGACACCTGCGCCGCCAGCGGCGGAAAATCCATCCTCGCCCACGATCTTTTCCCCGACATGGCCCTCACCGTCTCCGATGTCCGTGAGTCTATTCTCCATAACCTGAAAGGCCGCTTCCATGCCGCCGGCATCAAAAAATACGCCGCCTTCGTCGCCGATCTCACCCGCGACCTCCCCGCATCCGGCCAGCCCGCACCCTCGCCGGCCGCGACTATCGCCGCAACCGCCGACCTCATCCTCGTCGACGCCCCCTGTACCGGCAGTGGTACGTGGGGCCGCACGCCGGAAGAGCTTTGCTTCTTCAACCCCGGCAAGATCCGGCATTACAGCACCATGCAACAGCAGATCCTGGCCCATATAGCCTCCAGCCTCGCCCCCGGCGCCCGGCTCATCTATAGCACCTGCTCAGTATTTAAAAAGGAAAATGAAGATATCGCCGGCTTCATCCGGGAAAAATTCGACCTGGAACAAGACAAAATGGAGAATATAAAAGGGTATGACTTACAGGCAGATACGATGTTCGCAGCCCGATTCCGCCGCTAACCCGGGACGCCTTGCCGCGCTGATTAATTATGATCCACAACAGACATGGTCAACTCAAAGCCTATTTTGTACCCCTGTTGACTGCCATCCGGCGTAGGCGGCTGGTACTCCCACATTTCAGTATGCCGGTAAATGAGCCCGATATGCTTGGCATACGTCTCGCTCCAGTATGTCGCAGACGCAAAGGAGGTAGGGTCTGTGATCGGAACATTAGTCGAATCGGCGAACTGCAGGACCGTAGTGGTACTGTCGTACTTTGTCCCATTGGTGACTGTAAATGGCTGATTGACCTGCATATAGGTATAATTCCAGCTGCCCAGGTCCTGGTTGGCATAGCTGCTGTATTGGAAAAGATCCTGATAAGGCGCATAAGGCAGGTACGTATTTCCCGTCCAGCTGAAACCCAGGTCCATAGGCCACGCCAGCTTAATAAACCGGAGATTGTTTTCCGTCATATCGATCGTTTGAACCGATGGCGTGACCGTATACGTCTCCGTCGGCGTCCAGGAATCCCCTAACGTGTCGCTCAAATACCGGGTGACCAGCCAGGCCGTCGCCCCGGTGCCATCGACAGTAGTGCCTTCTACGGAATCCTTCGCCAGATAGCTCGTGGTCGTATCCAATTGCCCATAATAGTAAAAATTCAGGGAATCCAGGCGGTAAGTGACGTATTTGCCGACCTGTAGGGTAATGAAATAATCGGTCAGCGGGATGGCTGGATAGGAAATCGTTTTTTTACAGCTGGTGATGGCTACCACGAGGGCAATAAGAAGGGCTCCCAGGCGATTTTTCATGTAGGACTAACGCCCCCAAACCGCTATTTATTGCTGCCACGCTGGATTATGCCCCCTCCGATCACTTCATCCCCCTCATAAAACACCGCACTCTGACCCGGAGCGATACTTTTGGCCTTTTCGTAGAATCTGACCCGCACCCGGCCTGCATCTCCCTCATCGGGATAGATATTGCTCAATGTCCCGGGATCCTTATACCGGACCTTCGTGACAGCTTCCATCCCGGGTGTAGCCCCCTCATATTTCATCCAGTTGATCTTGGCCACCTTCATTTCCTGCTCGTCAAGGTCTTCCTCGTCCCCCAGCACCACCGTATTCGTCTCCGGCCGGATATCCGTTACATAGACAGGTTTACCGAACGTAATATCCAATCCCTTTCGCTGCCCGATGGTATAGAAAGGATATCCCTTATGCTGACCCAGGATATTTCCCTGCTTGTCTACAAAGTTGCCCCCGTTGACCCGCTCTTCCAACCCGTCCACCCGGCGTTTGAGGAATCCCCGGTAATCATTGTCCGGCACAAAGCATATCTCATAGCTTTCGCTCTTTTTAGCCAGCTCGGGATAGCCGTAATCCAGCGCCATCTGCCGGATCTGCGTCTTGCGGTAAGGTCCCAGCGGTAAAAGCGTCCTGGCTAAGAGGTCCTGCTGCAGGCCCCAGAGGACATAGCTCTGGTCCTTGGTGTCGTCGATCCCCTTGGCAATGGTATAGCGACCGTTCGCGCCCAGCCGAACCTGGCCATAATGACCCGTGGCGATGAACTCGCAGTCCATGGCATCCGCCCGCTTCAGGAGCGCCCGCCATTTGATATGTGTGTTGCAGAGTACACAAGGATTGGGCGTTCGGCCCGCCAGATATTCGTCGACAAAGTTATCGATGACAAAATCCCCGAACTCTTCCCGGATGTCCAGCACAAAATGCGGAAAGCCATGCTGGACCGCCGCCATCCGTGCGTCGTTAAAACTATCCAGGTTGCAGCATCCGGTCTCTTTTTTTGAAGCGCCCGCACTAGCATAATCCCAGGTCTTCATCGTGATGCCCACCAC
>PMUF01000614.1 GCA_003167015.1 Chitinophagaceae bacterium
CCGATTCCTGCAAAAATTGCTTTACGCCGGTATTCAGCATATCCAGGTGGACATTGATGACAGGCCGGAAACGACCGCGTATCACGACGATGTGCTTCTTGTACAGCACCTCGGAAGGCTGCATGTTCTTGCCATCCGGACCGAACAGCGCCGCATCCGTAAAACCGTATTTGACCAGGTGCAAGCTCATCAGCCTGTTATCCACCTTGCTGAAGTCCGGGCCCTCAAAACGGATCATGTCGATCTGAATGGCGTCTTTCGACAAATTATCCATCAGGGACAGCAAAAAAATATTGGGGTGCGTATGATAGTAAAAGCAGGCATACAAGAGGTTTACGCCAAGAACGCCGACAGCATTCTGCTGTAAGACATTGTCGTTGTCCAGTAATTTCACATGGATGACGACGTCATTGAAATCTCCGCCGGGTTCCAGTTGGAATCGAACGCCCATCCAGCCATGTCCTTCATTGGTTTTGTGATAGTTAAGGGCCGACATAGTATCGGAAAAAGCAAAAAAGGTTGTTGTATTCCCCCGCTGCTCGGCCAACCGTTCGATCAATAACCCATATTCCTTTTCCAGCATCGCAATCAGGCGGGCTTCGCTGACATAACGCTTGCCATGCACCCCATAAATAGCATCCGAAAAGGTCATGTCATAGGCAGACATGGTTTTGGCAATGGTGCCCGATGAGGCGCCCGCCTTGAAAAAATAGGCGGCTACGTCCTGCCCTGCGCCCACTTCCGCAAAGGAGCCGTAAATTTTGGGATCCAGGTTGATGGCAAGCGCTTTTTGTTTTGTTCCTAAGTCTTTATTGTGAATGACATCCATACAATTTGTCATTTATATATACCGCTGCCATAATCAATTGTAATAATAAGATAAAGACGCGTAAATGTACGGTTTTGTAGGGAAATAAACGGATCAAAATTCTCCGGTTGCTCCTCCCCCACCTCCTGAACCACCGCCGAAACGCACGCCGGTATCCGCCGGCCGGGAGGCAGCAGACTGGAAGGTTTCAGCCAGGACCAGCGCCTCAATGTGTAGTTTTTCCAGCAGATGCGGATCGCCGGATGCTATCGAGGTCAGGCCATATTTTGGCGAGTGCAGGTAACGGATCAGGCCATAAGCGCCTCCGATGAGTACGCTCCCGCCGATGATCATGGCCAGTTCGGCCGGCAATACATGATAATAATACCGGACAGTGAAGATGGATGCAGCTATTAGCGCCAGTCCTGCCCATAGAAAAATGACATCTTTCTTTTGAATGCCTCTTATGAGGTAGATGATCGGTACGATGGCTGTCAGTAGCCACCACAGCCAGCTTAAGGCGACAGGCCGTGGACTGCCGGAGATATATGCATTCAGTTCCCGGACGATATAATAGTTGCCGGCCAGGTAAAAACTCAGGAGGGCAGCCATCTGTAGCAGCGCCAGGCAGGAATGATAGTTCCGCAGATATTGCTCAGCAGATAACCGGGTGAAAAGGAGATAGAGTACGACGGCAACAACCATGATCAGGAAAGGAAGAAAGGCCCTGGCAGCAGGGCCCAGACCGATGGCAATATGGAAGATCATGCTCAGACAGGCGCCATAGGCCACGAGTGCTATCACATGGTCAGCATATCTCAGGACGCCCGCCGTGGCCAATAGGAAGATGATCAGGCTTTCCATGGAAGCATTGATATGGCTGGCGCAAAGATTGATTCCTCCAAAGACCAGCCCACTGGCTATCCATAGCAAGGCATCATCTATTCCAGACCTGTACACCTTACGATCATATATAAAGAATTCGAGGGCGGCGTACGATACTATGCCGAAAAATATTAGCAGAATTCCTATTCCGTTTTCACTCGACACGCCCCCCAGCATGAATAGTCCCAGACAGCAGAGGAGGATCACAACGGTCAGCAGGAAGAGACCGATGCGGATATAAATATTCGGGGTGTAAAAGTGATAGGGGTAGGATGCCCGGATATGTTGGTGTTCCTCTGCCGTAATGATTTTTTTGGCCAATGCCTCTGAGGCCTCCGACTGTACGGCCCGGTTATCAAGATATAGACGATTATAGGCTATCATGGGGTTTGAGTTGACGGTTCAGCCGGACCAGCAGCACTGCTGTCCCAAGCGCTGACAGAATAAAATAGAGCAGTCCGAGGAAGACCATCCCTGAAGAGCCGTCGGATACAGCCGACAACAGTCGAACCACCAAGGCGGACAATGCTATATAGGAGTATAATACGGTCACCAGTATAAAATAGAACGACTGCCTTGCCATGGCCTGGATATAGGCATACACAGCAAAGACAGCCAGCCCCAGGAACCACAACAGCCCGTAAGTCGTGTCATGAGTGAAAAACCCCGTCAATGCAGCGATAAAAAACAGATGCATGCCGAAATTAGTGTAGGTGGTCTCGAAATGAGGTTTCAGTCGCCGTTGCTGTGTCAGCCGGGCGATGAGTAATAAGATGACTGCCAGTATTATCCCTGTATAGATCAGGTGGTCATCGGCAAAGTTGCCTGTCTTCAGGATCGACAGCGGCGTGATAGCGATGCCCGCCCAGGCAGCCAGGTTTGTAATGGCCAGGCTTAGTACTCCTAAATGATCAAAATAATAAGCCGCAATAAACAGGATCATCATAGGTATAAACGTGGCCAGCCCATAATGATCCCCAAACGTATCGTATTCATACTGCAAATAGCCAAGGAAGATCAACAGGCTGAGACAGCCCAGCAATAGGATATAATCGAAGAAAGGGTCAGGCGAACTGATCTTCTCCCAGCTGAAAGGAGCCTTTTTGCGCAGGCAATAATAAAAGCTGCCGGCCGTGATCAGGGCTATAAAGGCGAGTACAGCCTGGTGACCGATAGAGTCTATGTTCTTATATACCAGGATGCCTAATCCTCCGGTCAGTAGCAGGACGCCCAGGTAGAGTAGCAGCCTGAGCTCCCAATAAAGGGATAGCAGGGGTTTCAATTCAAGGGCTTCCGTTTTCTGCAAAGCGCTGTCAGAAACCAGTCCTTCGGCATGCAGCTTTTTGAAAAGAGGTATTCGCATACCCTCCAAAATACAAGAATATCAGCGATTATACAACCCTTTTCAATGAAGGCAGAGCCTATTTACAATATCCGCTTGAGCAATGGTAATTTTCTGAAGAGCAGCGAGCACAGCGCGTAACTGACCACCAGGCTGATGAAGGTGAGGAACAGGAATTTCAGCAGCAGCGGCGCCTGGACAGGACTGACGAGACGGCTGATGGCAATGAGGATCGGGGTGTGGAAAACATATACGGCAAAGGCATTGGCTGAAAAAAAGCGTGCCGCACGACCCTGCCCGTTGAAGTTTTCCCGGAACGCCACCAACAGATACAGCGAAATGGCGGTGCCTGTCATCGACTCCCAGAACGCCATCCCCAGGCTCTGCCAATGCATCCCTCCTGTATAAGCAGCCAACGAGCCCTTGGCCGCACCACCCAGGACCAGTAAAGCCACCCAGAAAAGCAGTCCACCTATCAGGGCTACCCTGCCCCAGTATTTCCCGTCAGCGGTGGTGAACTTACCCAGCCAGCCGCCGCGGAAAGCCAGGGTACCGGCAGCAAAATAGACGACGTATTGTGAAAAATAGCAAAACTGGAGGTTGTAAAAGGATGTGCCGTTGGGCCAGGGAAAACGGACCAAAAAAGTCAGTACTGCAATCAGGACAATTAGTCCCCATATCCGGGCTTTACCCGGCACGGCGCCTGTCCCGGGCGTGCCACCGGCAGTGGCGGCTTTCGTCTTCCCCTGCAGTCTCCTGATCAGCGCATACCCCAGGCAAAAGATCAGCAAGGCTTCGCAAAACCAAAGAGGACCTGTGCCTCCCAGCCAGTGGCCGCTGGTGATATAATGGCTGTAAAGACCTGTAAAGCCATTTGGCGCAACATCCTCGCCATGGAATAGCCCGATACAGTAGATGGCTACGGGCTGCAGGATGAACACGAAGAATAGTAGCGGCAGGCCAAGCCGGAACGCCCTGTCCCTGATAAACTTGCCGGGTCCTTTGGCGTCATAGGCGCCGGGAACAAAATACCCGGCAATAAAGAAAAGGAAGCCCATGAAGAAGGACTGCAGGGTTGCCTGGTAGGTGCCGAAGATGAAAGTCCCGGCCGCACTCACGGGCCTGTCTTCCATATAATACCAACTGCCTAGATGACTGTAGGTGACGGCGGCATGCATGCTGACGACCAGCATGATCATCACCCAACGGAGATTGTCGATATAAAGAAGACGGGCGGAATGACTCTTCACAACGGTGATGGCTGCGGGAGCGATGGCGGGGCGGGTCAACAAGGTCTGTTCTATGGTTTGTTCCATGGTAACTGTTTTATGATCCTAAACTACCTCGCTTTGATGCGCCGTTGAAGTTTCTTTGACGTATAGACGGTTTCAGGTGGTTAATAGGATCCCCTTCCCCTTCGACGACACCATTCCTTCATCGATCTCTCCGAGGTTTCTGCAGCCGGCCAGCCTTGCCGTCAGTTCGAAGTCATTGACCAGGTTCATGATCACCTCCTTTACCCCCTCCTGCCTTTTGATCCCCAGCCCATAGGCATAAGGTCTGCCTAACAGCACTGCGTCGGCGCCCAATGCCAGTGCCTTGAAGATATCGCTGCCGCAGCGGATACCGCTATCCAGGATCACCGGGAATGGCTTGGGCAGCGCCTTTCTGATAGGGCCAAGTGCATCCAGGGTAGGAATAGCACCATCTACCTGCCGGCCCCCATGGTTAGAGACAATGACCCCATTCGCGCCGGACGCGGCCGCCTGAATGGCATCTTCGGCGCGCAATATTCCCTTGATGAGGATCGGCAGCTGGGTCTGTTGGCGAAGCCAGACCACCTTGTCCCAGCTCAGTGCAGGGTTGGAATAAATATTAGTAAAAAGCCGAACGGCTTCCAGTGGTTCCTTGCTGAACAGATTCTTCCACAACCCTCCGGGATAATGGCCCTTCAGCCGCAACAGATTGGCAATCGTCGTCAAGGTGATCGCGGGTCGGGGTGCGCCGGCCGCGGCCGGGATCTTTTTTTGATGCAGCAGATCCATGAATACCGGGTCTGACGTGTACTGGGCAATGCCCATTCCTCGCAGGAACGGCAAATAGCCAAGGGCCAGATCGCGGCTGCGCCATCCGAGCAGTGTGGTGTCTACGGTGAGGACGATCGCCCGGCATCCGCATGCTTCGGCGCGTCTGACGAATGACAACACCAGGT
>PMUF01000129.1 GCA_003167015.1 Chitinophagaceae bacterium
GCCCCAGATAATGATGTTGTAGATGATGCTGTTGGGTCCATAGCTGACGTCCGGTACATTAGGCGAGGACTGGCGGCTATAGTTGAAATAGGTCGTGAGGCTGAAATTGGGGGTGAACCGCTGGGTGACATTGGCGGTAAAGTTCCCGTTGTTCAATTGCGTATTGGGAACGATCCCCCGCTGGTAGGTATCGCCCAGGGAAAGGCGGACGTCTGTCTTCTCCGTGGAGCTGCTGATAGAAACGCTGTTGGCAGACAATTCACCGGCCTGGATGAATTTCTTCAGGTTATTCGCACCTCTGGCCACCCAGGGCGTAGGCTCTACATTGCCTACAAAGTTAGGGCTACCATCTTCGAAAGTCGTCGTCCAGGTCTGGGTCGGGGTGTATTTGCCATCATATTGAGGCAA
Organism: Chitinophagaceae bacterium; assembly: GCA_003167015.1. Lineage (GTDB taxonomy): Bacteria > Bacteroidota > Bacteroidia > Chitinophagales > Chitinophagaceae > Puia. The sequence continues at coordinate 409 of PMUF01000129.1, forward strand.
CAGCTGACCTCTGAATTTAGGCCCCCAGATATCATAGTCATAATCATTCACACCGTCTCCCACCTCTCCGCTGCCGAAGTAGGAAGAAGCGCTGGAACCACCGCCGCCGAAGGCATATTTACCATTGTCGCCGGCGCCATATTGATCCTGGTATTTGGGAAGGGCGATGAACCCTTTATTGATCTGGTTGCTGGAATTGACCGAAATGACCAATTTCCCTTTTGCCTTTGCGCCGGTCTTGGTCGTGATGATGATGGCGCCATTCTTGCCCTGGAATCCGTAGAGGGCTGCAGCGTTCGGTCCCTTCAGGACCGTGAACGTTTCGATATCGTCGGCATTGAGGTTATAAGTGTCCGATTCGAAGGGAACGCCGTCCACGACGAACAGCGGGCGGTCCTGGGGAGCGTTTTCGCCACGCATGATGACATCGGCGGGATGGCCGATCTCCGAGTTAATATTGATTTCCAAACCGGCAGCCTGACCCTTTAGCGAATTGATGGGGTCAGGTTCCCTGGCCTGGGCGAGATTGGAAGCGGCGATCGTTTGCAGGGCAAAACCCAGGCGCTTGGCTTCCTTCTTGATACCGGTAGCCGTTACTACCACCTGGTTGAGCTCGCGCGAGTCCGTCGCTACAGTGATCGTCAGGGAGTTCCCTTCAACCGCCTGCTCCGTCCGTGCGATGCCTACACCGGATATGACCAGGACATCGCCTTCTTTGGCTTTGATGCCGAAGCTGCCATCTACAGCCGTCGACGTGCCGATGCGGGTGCCTTTGATGGTCACCGAAGCTCCGGGGACCGGCGTTTGATCTGCTTTGGAGAGAACACGCCCGACGATGACCTTTTGGGCGATAGAGAATAATGGTAAAAGACAAATCAGCAAGACACCCAGGTGGAGGGTAATTTTCTTACTCATAATACAGTATTGTTTTTAGTTGGGAATGACCTTATTTCTTCTGGCTGCGAAATTATTCGGTCAATGTGACGGGAAGGTTAGCGCTACTTTAAGGAAACGTTAACAGTTAATAAATACTAAACCAATGTTAAGTATTTGTAAATAAGCGAAAACACTGATTTTTCGCGGTATGAAAAGGCTTTTATGATCAGAAAAGATAGATGACCAGGATCAGTGCTTCCGTATCGCCGATATTCTTCAGCCGGTGAGGAACGCGGCCATCGAAGAACAGGGTATCACCTTCCTGTAAGAGGATCGTCTCTTTATCGATCTGGTATTCGACGCTGCCTTTGAGGAAATATTTACATTCGAAGGCATCTGTGCGGATCATCCGTTTGCGGCTGGCCTTCTTTTTCAATTCAAGCAGTACGACATCGGTTGCCTGTGACGTCACGCTGCGGGTAAGGATACGTTTGTAGGAGAAGCCTTGCACGGGCTCTTTGGTGAAAGTCCGCTCCTCGCCTTTGCGGACGATGACGATATGATTATGGGAGAAGGCATCCTGCATGTCTTCGAAGAAGGTGCGGAGGTCGTCGCCGAGGGAATGAATGATATTAAAGAGGACCGGCAGGGAAGGTACGGTGCGGTTATTCTCGATCTGCGAGATGAGCCCTTTACTGACGCCCGCTTTGCCGGCCAGTTGTTCCAGCGTGATATTCTTTTGTGTCCTTTTCGATTTGATCTTATCCCCGATCAGTAACAGGAGCTCTTCGTTCATATAGCTTAGGGAAATTGTTGCGGGCGGGAAGATACAGAAATTTGGCGTACGGGCCGGATCACCGGGCGCCATGTAGCGGCCGGGCCCGCAGCCGATCAGTGATTGTCCCGGAGATAAGCCGCGAGCTGGCGGATATGGTCCGTATTGATGAAGTCCACCCGCAACTGGATCAGCTGGTCCCAGGCATTGGGGAAATCGGGTGCATCCCAGAAGCGGACGGGCAGGTGCAGGTCATGCGACCAGTCGATGGCTGCAAGGAGCGCCTTTTTATCCGCGGGTGGTATCGTGCCCGGGCCGCCCCAGTGCGTATAGCTATGCAGGTCATCGCTCATCATGACGATCCTGGACAGGGCTGCGGGTGAATAGTGTGCGCCGAGGATGCCGTCGAAAGCGATGAAAGGGGGATAGGAAGTATAAAGAGAATCGGGTGGGCGGTTGCCGCTGATGACCCAGATGAGGGAAGGTGTTTTGGTCAGTGCCGGATACTTTTCAAGCAGGGTCACCAGTGCGGCAAGGACTGCGGTAGAATCGGCCTTGACATCGATCAGCATCTGCAATTGGCGGCTGGTGTCGGCATAGGGATGGCCATGGTTCTTTTCGATCTGGCCGGCCAAAGGTCTGACGTAATAAGCCTCCAGGGTCCGTCCCCGCTGCAGTTCCTTCCGGTCATGGGCGATGAACAGCGTATCGTTGACGAGGAATACATCCGCCTCGATGGAGCCGAACGCTGCATTATAGGCCGTCCAGAAGGGAATGGGCTGTTCGTAATCGTTATGTGAATGCGTGTTGGCCACAGTATAATGGCGATCGCCTGTCATTAAAGGCGCAGGGAAGGAGTCGGGCATCGCGGATGGCTGAACGAATTTTGCAGGCCGTGTATCCGGTTCCGTTGTCCTTACAGTAAAGGATGTGGTCAGAGCAAGAAAAATGGGGGTGAAAAAGAGGATCGGCCATTTTTTCATGGGCGCAAAGGTAAAGTATCGCCCCCGGGTAATACTCCGTTCATATAAAACTCACAATTTGTTAACGCTGGCTTAAGACAGCAGTAATATCTTATATAGAACTTTGGGAAACCACAACAATGGAAAAACGTCCTGTAGATGTAGTTGTTCTATCTGATGTTCACTTGGGGTCATACGGATGTAGGGCCAAAGAACTTGTCAACTACTTAAAAAGCATTACCCCCAATATACTGATCCTCAATGGGGATATCATCGACGGATGGCAATTCAGCAAGCGGTATTTCCCCGTCGCCCATATTATGGTCATCAAAGAGATCATCCAGTTCATCACCAATGGCACCCGGGTCTTTTATATTACCGGCAACCATGACGAGATGATGCGCCGCTATACGGATCTCCAAATGGGGAATTTCACCCTGACCGACAAACTGGTGCTGGAAATCGACAACAAGATGACCTGGATCTTCCATGGGGACGTTTTCGACAATACGACCAAGGGGGGCGCCAAGGTGCTGGCTAAATTGGGCAGCAGCGGCTATAATCTCTTGATAAGATTCAACAGATTCATTAACTTTATACTCAAGGCGCTCGGCCGCGAGCGTGTTTCCATCTCCAAACGAGTAATGGCGGGGGTCAATAAGGCCGTCAGCAAGATCAATGACTTCGAATTAATAGCCGCCGAGCTTGCCATCGAAAAAAAATACGATTACGTTATCTGCGGGCATATTCATCAGCCGCAGAAAAAAATAGTAGAGACGAAGGACGGAAAGGTCACCTACCTGAATTCCGGGGATTGGGTGGAACATCTCACTGCGCTGGAATATCAGCACAATGAATGGACCATTTTCGAGTATCAGGAGAAGGATTTCCCGGTAACGCAGACCGTGGAGATGAAGCCGAATGTCAGCGTTCTGACGGATGAGATCAATTTTTACATCAGTTCACTCGCAGCGATATAACCCTTAATTGCACCATGAAGATCTTTTACGCAGTACAGGCAACAGGTAATGGCCACATCAGCCGGGCAATGGAGATTCTCCCTTACCTGGAACGGTATGGACAGGTAGATATTTTCCTGAGCGGCGCCAACAACAGTCTGCTGCTGGATGCCCCGGTCAGATACAGGAGCAAGGGCCTGAGCCTGTTCTATACCAACAGCGGCGGCCTTAACTACTGGCAGATTGCGCGGCAGATCAACCCCCTGCGCATCTGGCGGGAAGTAAGGGATCTGCCGGTAGAAAAATATGACCTGGTGATCAACGATTTCGAATGTCTGACTTCCCTTTCCTGCGCCTATAAGAAAGTACCCTCCGTCAATTTCGGTCACCAGGCCAGCTTCGTTTCACCGAAAGTGCCCCGGCCCGAAAAGCAAGACCCCATGGGGGCATGGATCCTGCGGAACTACGCCCGCGCCACCCAATATATCGGTCTCCATTTCAAACAATACGACGACTTTATCCTTCCGCCGGTGATTAAAAAGGATATCCTGCAGGCTGAGCCCGCGGACAAGGGTTATATCACCGTCTATCTGTCCTCCTACAGCGACGCCACCGTACGGCAATATCTCCACCCGCTGAAAGAATTCCGCTGGCAGGTGTTTTCCAAGGAAGTGAAACAGCCGGTACAGGACGGCAACATCCTCTTCATCCCCGTCAGCAAGGGCGCATTCAACAAGAGCCTGATCAACTGCAGCGCCATCCTGACGGGCGCCGGCTTTGAAACGCCTGCGGAAGCGCTGTATCTGGGCAAAAAGCTGTTGGTGATCCCCATCCGCGGTCAGTATGAACAATTCTGTAATGCTGCTGCGCTGGCGAAGATGGGCGTGCCGGTGCTGGATGCGCTGGATGCGCGTTTTGAAGGGATTTTCAGACCCTGGATGGGACAGAAGAAAAAGCCTCTTCTCCACCTGGATTATTCGACGGAGTCTATCGTCAGCTATCTCATGCACCATTGCACCCAGGAAAAGAAACATGCGCTGGATATGCTGTATCCAGATGCGGTCTTCAATTGATTTTTACTGCGGGCTTGCGTAAGCTTCTCATAGGGCCCAGACATTGCTCCTCTACGCCGCCGCAAGCGGCGACTAAACGGGGCTAATGATGTTTTTGGCTGGCCGGCGGCTTGCTGTTATGGTAGGGCGGTGGGGGCCAGCCAAAAAAATTTCCCCCATGGAAATGGGGGAAATTCTGCATGAGAAAATTCAACTCTACATATATAAACCATCGATTAACAAGGTAACTAACCCATTAATTTCTGGTGTAAAAATACCGTGTCCGTATTATGGGGAGTTTACTGAATAGTTATGCAAATATTATATCCGCTACACAAATTTATTTTTGTGCTTCAGCACTTTGGCCTCTAAGTAGAAAATGATCTCTTCGGCGACGTTCTTTGCCTGGTCTCCTACCCTTTCGAGCTTGCGGATGATAGACAGCAGCCATAGCGCCTGAGAAGTGTCTTCAGGATGGTCTTTCAGATGATGTTCCAGCACTTTATGGGCCTGGCGATTGATATCATCGAGGAAATCGTCCTTTTTGAATACGCTGCGGGCCAGGATCGTGTCTTCCTTTTCGAAGGCCTCCTGGGTATCTTCCAGCATTTTCACGGATTCCTCGTACATCGGAAGGATGCGGGTGACATCCAGCAACTCTTTGGTAAAGGGCGCTTCCGCATCGATGATGTATTTGGCGATGCCTTCGGCAATATCCCCGATCCGTTCGAGGTTAGAATTGATCTTCAGGACGGCCAGCAGGAACCGCAGGTCGATGGCCACCGGACAGAACAGGGCGAAGATGTTCTCGCAGTCGCGGTCGATCTTCAGTTCGCTGCCGTTGACCCTTTTTTCTTTGGTGACTACTTCCCGGGCCAGATCCTTGTCGAAGTTAAGGAATGCCAGCCGGGCTTTGCTCAATTGAGAATTCACCAGTGTCCACATATTGACGGCCTCGACTTTCAGCAGTTGTAATTCGGTTTCTATTTGTGCCATGGTTGATCGATAAGTAGATAAGTATGATAAATTTAACTAAAACGGCCCGTAATATAGTTCTGTGTACGGTTGTCCTTGGGATTGGTGAACATGATCTTTGTCTCGTCGTATTCCACCAGCTCGCCCAGATAGAAAAAGGCGGTCTTGTCGCTAACGCGGGCAGCCTGCTGCATATTGTGGGTGACGATGATGAGGGTATAGTTGGCCTTCAGCTCGTGAAACAACTCTTCCACCGTTGAGGTGGAAATAGGATCGAGAGCGGAAGTCGGTTCGTCAAAGAGCAGCACTTCGGGTTCCATCGCCACTGCCCGGGCGATACACAGTCGTTGCTGCTGGCCACCCGAGAGAAAGGAGCCCTTTTTGTTGAGGGAATCTTTTACCTCTTTCCAGAGAGCGACACGAGTCAGCGAATGCTCGACGATCCTGTCCCGTTCGGCTTTTGGCAACTTGATGCCATTCAGCTTATAGCCTGCGATGACGTTGTCATAGATGCTGAGATTCGGAAAAGGGTTGGGGCGCTGGAAGACCATGCCGATCTTCTGGCGGACGAAGATCGGATGCATATCATAGATGTTCTCGTTGTTAATGGTCATTTCTCCTTCGCTGGTGGCGCCGGGGATCAGCTCGTGCATCCGGTTGATACAGCGCAGGTAGGTGGTCTTCCCGCAGCCGGAGGGGCCCATCACTGCAATGACATGATTCCGCGGGATATCGATATTAACATTCTTAACGACGTGATTGCTACCAAACGAAGCGTTAAAATTCCTGCTCTTTATAATTGTACTTTCCATTTTCGCGTGATCAGCTTGGTGAAGATATTAAGTAATAAAACCCATAGCAAGAGAATAACGGAGGCGCCCCAGGCCAGGTTCTTCCAGTCATCGTAAGGGCTGGTGGCATAATCATAGATCAGGTGGGGCAGGCTCTGCATGGGTTTGGTAATATTAAAAGAAAGATAAGGATTGCCGAAGGCCGTAAACAGCAAGGGGGCCGTCTCCCCTGTGATCCGGGCGATGGCCAGCATGACACCGGAAAGGATACCGCTGATGCCGACAGGCACGACGACCTTGAACATGACGCGGTGAAAGGGCATGCCCAGCGCAAAGGCTGCTTCCTGCAGTGAGGATGGCAATAATTTCAGTGTCTCTTCCGTCGACCGGATCACGATGGGCAGCATCATGATGGCCAGGGCGACGCTGCCGGACAACGCGGAGAAGCCGCCCAGGGGCTTGACCAGCCAGAAATAGGCGATAATACCGATGACGATGGAAGGCACACCCTGCAGAATGTCCACACAAAGGCGGCACCAATAGGCCAGGCGGGTCTTGCCATTCTCGCTAAGGTAGATACCCGCCAATATCCCGATAGGAATGGCGATAAGTGAGGCGCAGAAAATGATCAGGATGCTGCCGACGAGTGCGTTGACAATGCCGCCCCCGGATTCTCCGACTGGTTTGGGTATACTGACGAGAAAGTGCCAGTTGATTTTGGTAATACCCGCTTTGATGATAAAGCCAAGGATGAACAGCAGGGGTATCACACAGGCAAAGGCAAAAATCGTCGTCACGATCTGGGCGACATAGCTTTTACCGATCCGGTATTTTATATTCTTTCCGTCCATACATTCATTATTGAGTGAAGCGGTCTATTATTTTTTTACCGATCAGGTTGATCACGACGGTGACCAGGAAAAGTACCAGTCCGAGCTCGATGAGGGCGGACAGGTATACCGGCTTGTCTGCCTCGGTAAATTCGTTGGCGATGACGCTGGCCATGGTATTGCCGGGCGCGAAAATATTTTTGGGGATCAGGCTGGTATTGCCGATCACCATGGTGACGGCCATTGTCTCGCCCAGGGCGCGGCCGAGGGACAAGAGGACGCCGGCGAAGAGGCCGGATTTTGTATAAGGCAATACAACGCTGCGGATCACTTCCCAACGGGTAGCGCCCAGCCCGTAAGCCGCCTCTTTCAGTGGCGAGGGGACCATCTGGATCATCGATCTCCCAAGGGAAGCGGCATAGGGGATGATCATAATGGCCAGAATAAGCGACGAGCTGAAGATGCCTACTCCCACAGGTTCCACGCCGATATGATTTTCCAGGTTGCGGACGATCGGCACCAGTACAGCCAGTCCCCAGAAGCCGTAGATCACCGAAGGGACAGCAGCGATGAGCTCCACCGCATTCTTGAGAAAATCAGGCATCCAGCCTTTCGGAAAATATTCACCCAGGAAGATCGCGACAGCCAGGGAAAAAGGAATGGAAATGAGGAGCGCGAGGAAGGAGCTGAGCAGGGTTCCCAGCAGGAAAGGCCAAGCCCCATAAATATCCTGCACGGGATCCCAGACCTTACCCCAGAGATATTTCAACCCCAGGGATTTGATGGAGGGCAGCGACTGGATGATCAGGGTCAGCAGGATGCCCAGCACCAGGATGATCATGATGAGGCCCATGATCGTCAGCGTTCGCCGGAAAACGGTCTCGGTCCGGATCTGGCGGAACGACCGCCGGACTTTCTTTTGCGCCCTGGCAATGGTCTCTGGCGTAGAATTAATTACCCGCAGCGGTAAATCGCTGCGGGTAATAACGCTATTCTTTGCGGAAGTATCCATAAAGATCAATTCTAGTTACTGTAGTATCGGCTTGCCCACATAGGTAGCAGATTTTAAGATCGAATCCCCTACACTGACAGCGGCAGGCGATAAGGGTGCATAATTCAGCGCACCACTGAACTGCTGGCCATCATGGATCATCCAGGAGATCAACTTGACGAGCTTGGTAGCCCGGTCAGATGACCGGTTATTATAGTTCTGCTCTTTGTAGATGATCACCCAGGAGAAACCGGAGATGGGATAGCCATCGGCAGCGTCAGTATTGGTCAGAGACACTTTGGAATCCGGAGGGATCTGGATGTTGGCGGCAGCCGTTACACTGGCGATGCTGGGAGTGATGAAATTACCGGCCTTGTTCTGCACCTTGGCGTAGGGCATGCTATTCTGGATGGCATAAGCCAGCTCGATATAGCCGATGGCGCCGGGCGTCTGTTTGATCAGACCGGCAACGCCTTCATTACCTTTACCGCCCAATCCTACGGGCCAGTTGACGGATGAGCCATGACCGACCTTGGTATTCCAGTCGGTGCTGACTTTTGCCAGATAGGTAGTGAAAATATTCGAAGTACCGCTGCCGTCCGAACGGTGAGCGATCACGATGCCGGTAGCCGGCAGTTTGACGCCCTTGTTGATGGCGGCGATCTTCGGATCGTTCCATTTGGTGATC
>PMUF01000298.1 GCA_003167015.1 Chitinophagaceae bacterium
GCCGAAAGCCGGCCTGGGGAAAGAACAGCGCATAACACGCAAAAAAAGGAAAGGAGACCGGCCTGAATTTTCTGCATAGCTATACGTTGATTTTTTGCAATCGTTTGCTACTAAAGTTAGATATTATGATGTATTTTCAAGCCTTTAAATGCCACATTTTTTAATGATTGCCGGATGAAACGAATCATTTTAGCCGCTTGTATCCTCCTTGTCATTTTCTTCGTATCGGTGTATTTTTTTATTCCTTCGCAGATCCTGGTGAAATCAATCGTTCCGGTCCGGTGCAATGGCTTCGGAGCGGACCGTGTCCTTGGCGATACCGGCCATTGGAAAAGGTGGTGGCCGGAGACCAGCCAGCAGGCGGATCACGAAGGAACAAATGCGTTGTACTTTCGCGGCTGCAGGTACCGGTTGAACCGCCGGCTATTGCGGTCGGCGGAAATTGCCGTTACCGGGAAGGGGAAAGAGGTACTCGGTTTGCTGTCTGTGTTTCCGATGATCACAGACGACTCCTGCTATCTTCTGTGGGAGTTCAGCCTGGAAGGGGGGCTGAATCCTATCCAAAGGATCAAACAATATCAACATGCAAAAGAACTGAAAAGCGATATGGAAGTTATTCTCGGTGATCTTCGGTCCTATCTCGAGGAAGAGGATCATGTCTATGGAATATCCGTCATCGAGGGATCTGCAAAGGACAATCTGTTGGTCGAGTCCACCCGTATGGCCGGAAGCTATCCTTCCACCGGCGATATTTATTCGCTGGTGAAAAAACTGCAAGGCTACATCCTGCTTCATCATGGCCTCGTGACAGGCTACCCGATGGCCAACATAATGGGGCGGGGCGGGCAGTTCCAGTTGAGAGTGGCTATTCCGACCAATCAACCCGTGCATGAAACAGATAGCATCAGGAACAGGGCGCTTCCCGGAGTTAAATTCCTGGAAGCCGAAGTCAAGGGCGGCGCTGCCACTGTCAATGAGGCGATGGAACAGATGAATAACTATATCAGCGACCATCACCGGACGGTCATGGCTATACCTTTCTCCTCCCTGGAAACAGACCGGAGTGCGGAACCGGACTCCACGAAATGGATGACCAGAATATACTATCCTATCTTTCCCGTGGGGCGGTAGATAGGAAGCGGGCTCAGGGGGCGGTAGGCGGAAAGCCGAGCTTAGTGGGCGGCAGGAAGGCGATTGTCAAAGTGAATGACTTTGATGCTATCGTTGTTCCTTGCCAGGACATAAGCCTTTTGACCTGCAATGATCATTTCCTGTACGCGCCTGGTCTCTCCTTCCACCGACACGCCGTTGAGCGGTACTGCAGTAAAGCGATTGGCGCCCTGGTTGACCAAAATGGTACCATAGTCCGCGTCATATCTTCCCATCTGGATGTTGTTCCCATAATAGTTGCCGACCAACAGGATATCGGGAAGGCTGTCACCGTTGGCATCAATGATGGCGGCGTCCCTGTAAGGGGAAAGCTGGGCCTCCCAGGGCATGGCCTCTACGGTGAAATTAAGGTTGCCATGGTTGATGAGGATGGCATTGGAAAAGTAATTGGCACTCAGCGTGTCGGCTGCCCGTAACTTTTCTTCCGAAAAAAGATCTTTCAGGGAGGCTTTGGCAAAATCTTCGGCATAGAGAAACTTTTTCTTCAGCACGGGCATCTGTTTTTCCAATTCTTCTTTATTGGCAAAGGGTAGTTCGCGGCCATCGAGATAGTAGGTCAAAATCTGTTCTTTTTTCCCATTGTCNNATTGAGATCCACGGGCAGGATGAAATTCCACCAACCTTTTTTATCTGTCAGTACCTTTTTGGTAAAGGCGCCGCCGTGATTCATAAAGGCGACGATACCACCCCATTCGAGTGAGAGGATCAGGTCTTTTTCGCCATTTTTATCCAGGTCGCACCAGAGGGCGCGGGTGACGAATCCTATGTGGGCTAATTCCGGGGCGATTTTCGCTGTCACATCCTTGAATTGGCCTTTTCCATCGTTCATCAGAAGATAGGAGCGTGGGACCTGGCCGTATTCCCAGGGTACGGATCTTCCGCCGATGAAAAGATCAACGAATCCGTCGCCATTGAAGTCATAGGGGACGACACAGGAGGCATTGACGAACAAACTGTCGAAGGGATGGGGGGCTTTGGTGAGCCTGCCTTTGCCGTCGTTGAGATAGATCCTTGGGGTGAGGAAAGTATCGAGGCCGAAATATTCATTGCCCCCGCTGGCGACCACGAGATCCGGGTGTCCGTCATTATTGACATCAGCCCAGCAGGCGTCGACATCTTCATAGGTCGAGTCATTATCGAGATCCGGTTCGGAAATCCGGGTGAAAGTGCCTGAGCGCTGCTGGAGGAATAAACCGGGCTTCTTCCTTTTGGCTGAACCGATGAATACGTCCTGCAGACCGTCGCCGTTGATATCAGCGATAGACAAGGCGGGACCTTCCGTGGATACCATGTGGGGGATGAGTGGTTCACGGTCGAATTCGAGGAAGTCGTTTTCCTCATGTTTGTAGGTCAGGCCTGTCTGCCGGGTAATGTCTTTTGCGGGGTAGGTCGGGTTTTGCCAATGACGGGTGACGATAGTGTAATCGAATGGCGGGAGCCCTTTGGTATAGGAAAGGGTTAGCAGGCTATCGCCGGGCCGGACCGTCAATCGTTGGAAACTGTTATCGGGCCATATGAGGAACATGGAGTCGACGGTTGTCTTATCGAGTCCGATATGTAAAGGGATCTCCATACTGGAAAGAAATCCATGGACGGGATATTTTTCGTAGGTGCGGATCTCGCCGCCTGTGAAAAGGATGACTTTAGCGCCGAGGGCGTTGACGTTTTTTTCAGGGCCTTTCAACCGGATGTCGAGGGACTTCTTTTTCCGGACGTCGTTGCAGGTGTTCATGTAGACGAGGGCGGGTCCGTCGATGGTGTTGACGACTAGATCGAGGTCGCCGTCGCCGTCAAGGTCGGCATAGATTGCTCCGTTGGAGTAGGCAGGGCGTGCTCCGTCGATCTGGTCTTTCAGGTCGGAGAATTGCAATTGGCCGGTATTCCGGAAAAACTTGCTGGGGAGCTTGATTTCCGGGAATTTGTTTATCAGGGCTATATCCTTATCATCGAGGCTGCGGTTGCGCATTTTATCCTGCAGTTCCTGGTTGGACACGAAATTGATATAGTCGATATCATTCAATCTTTTTGGAATGCCATTTGAAATGAAGAGGTCTTTCAGTCCGTCATTATCGAAGTCGAGCCATAATGGCGACCAGGACCAGTCGGTCGCCGCTACGCCGGAATAAAGGCCGATTTCGCTGAAGTGGCCGTCGCGCCGGTTGAATTGCAGGTTATTGCGGGTGTATTGATGGTTATAACCATACCCGATCTTCATGTTATAAATGTCCCAGGAATCTTCGCCTTCCGACCGTTTGAGGATGTAGGGATCGAAAGGCAGCATATCCATGCTGATAATTTCGGGATACCCGTCATTGTTGGCATCGGCGACGTCGACCCCCATCGAATACTGGCTGGTGTGCATCATTTCTTCTTCCAGTTTGTCCCTGAAGGTGCCGTCGTGCTGGTTGATATAAAGATAATCATTTTCATGGAAATCATTGCCGATGTAGATATCGGGGTAACCGTCGAGGTCGATATCCGAGATGTTGATGCCGAGACCGTAGCCGATGACGGAGCTGTGTATACCGGATTGTTTCGTTACATCGGTGAAATGGCCGTTGCCATCATTGTGGAAAAGCCGGTCGCCGGAATAAGGATTAGCGGTCGCGAGCTTTGCCTGGCGGGGGCCGAATGTGCCGTTCTGATGGATAGAGTGGTTGAGCAGGTACATGTCCAGGTACCCGTCTCCGTCGTAATCGAAAAATGCGGCCTGGGTGCTGAAGCCGGAGAAGTCGAGCCCATATTCTTTGGCTTCATCCCGATAGGCAGGCACTCCATTGGAGTCGATGCCCTGGCAGATCAGCAATTGGTTGTGGCTGACGGGAAGGCCGGGTAGCTGGCCCACTCTGCAGATATAGATATCCAGCAGGCCGTCACCATTGACGTCGGCCATCGTCACCCCCGTCTTCCAGCCGCCCGGACGGCCTTCGAGGCCCGCCTCACGGGTGATGTCTTTGAACTTCATCCCGCCGAGGTTGAGGTATAATTTGCAAGGCTTGTCATTGGCGGTAAAAAGGAGGTCCGGAAGACCGTCATTATTGATGTCGCCGACGGCTACCCCGCCGCCATTGTAGAAATATTCATAGTTGAGGACATTCAGCGCTTCGGTCTCTTTGATGTCGTTGCTGAAGTGGATGCCTGTTTCCTTCGGGGACAGCAGGGTGAACAGATGGGACTGTGCTGACCCGGCAAAAGGAAAGAAAAGCCAGGTCACGGAAAGAAAGAAAAGATGTCGCCTCTTTGGTGATGACTTACCGCACATAAATCATAATGAATTAAAAAGAACAAGACTACCCGAAGGTAGCCTTGTCAATCGAAACAAACAACTGCTGTATGATTTTATTGATCCCACCAAACGTGAGAGATCCAGGTATCTCCACCGCTGAGATTTTTGACAGCCGCCGCATAGTTGACGGGGTCCGTCGTGGGTTCCGATGAAGGATAGATCTCCCTTCTCGGGATCACGCCGCCCGTAAAATTGCCGACATAGTTGACCGGCGTCAGCACCGGGTAGCCCGACCGGCGCCAGTTGCTCCAGGCCTCGCTGAAGTCGAACAGCGTACCCATGGTAACCCATAACTGCATATTGATCATCGCCAGCGAATTCGTCTGGGAGGAAACGTCCAGGGGATAGGCTGTCGCATAGGTGGTAGCCGTGGCTGCGCTGATCGGTGTGGTGCCATTGAAGGTACCATACGTCTGCAACGCTGCAGCCACCCCATTTGCGTAGTGTGTCGATGCCGAAGCGCCGACATTCCATCCCCTCGCAGCCGCTTCCGCCAGCAACAATTCCGTCTCTGCGTAAGTCAAAATAAACCCGGGCGTATTCAACGCCAGGTACACTGCGGAAGTAGGACGGGAATATTTACCGGTAGGGTTAAAATCGCCACCCACACCCGTGCCGCCGGGATAACCCGGAGCATTGCTGATATCGGTAGCGCCGCCGTTCTCATCATAACCATTGGGCATACCGTTCTGGTGGGAGGCGGTGTCGTCGCCCGCCAGGCTTTCAATCGAGGCACTATCCAGGCCGGCCCTCGGCACTTCCGCAATGACCGGCAACCGCGGGTCATTGTTGGTCTTCAGGTAGCTGATCAATTGTTGCCCCCATCTGACCTCGGAATAATCCTCTTCCACCTGCAGGGCGCTGGAGTTACCGTTGCTAAAGCCATCGGTATGGTCAAAGGTGATATAGGCATTGTCTGCAATGCTACTGAATGTGCCGCCGGCATAAGCCTTTTCGGCATAGGTCTGGGCGTCGGCCGCATCTGCTTTGGTAAGACGCATGGCCATCCTCAGCATCAGCGAATAGCCGAATTTCTGCCACTCGGCTATATTACCCGAATAAATGATATCATTCGTCGGCAGCACGCCGCCGGCACTCAGGGTAGGAATGACCGAGTCTAGTTTAGCCAGCATACTGAGATAAATGGACTGCTGGCTGTCGTACACCGGCTCGGATACCCCACTGGCGCCTTGCAAAGCCTGGGTGTAAGGGCAGTCGCCGTATGTGTCCGTGACCAGTTCCAGGTTCAGGAGCTGAACGATCAGCGCGATGCCGTTAAGATTGCCGAGGGTGGCATCTTTATTCGTTTTGATCAGCGACTGAATGGTATACGCCTCACCGGCTGCCGTATAGGCATCGTTCCAGATACTGGCGTCATACGTCAGGATATTGCTGGAAGCAACATACTTATCACCGTTGCTGTAATAGGTGGGAAATTCAGCTGACGCAAAGGTCTGCACCCACATGCTCTGGAACAGGATAGGACCACTATAGCCCTGATTGGCGCCTAAATAGCCCAGCTCAGCAGACGGCAGCAGCAGGTCGGGATCGTACACCGAAGCAGAGGCCTGGGTGGGATCAGTATTGATCGCGGTGAAGTTTTTCGTGCAACCTCCCAACGTCAGCAAAAAGATAGAACTTATAGATAACCAAGTCTTTCTCATAATTTCTTAATTTTTGAATTTGAAGGTGGCGTTGAATCCGAAAGTCGTTGTGGCCGGCAGGCTGGTGCCTTCTATACCCAATGAGGATACACTGGCCGCGAATTCAGACTCCGGATCGATATTGGTAGCTTTCCTCATGATCAGCCAAAGGTTGCTGGCCACCGCCGAAACGGTGATCGATTGGAACAGGGGATTAGTGCCAAGCACTTTCTTATCCAGCGTATAGCCCAGGGACAGCCGCTTGAGCCGGATATAATCGCCATTCAAAACGTTGTTCCTGGATACGTTGGCTATCGCGGTATAATAACCCTGTGGGGTTGCAGCAACTGTATTGGGTTGATCGGTTGTCGAATTATACCCGGTGGTGATACCGGTCTCACGTCCGACCAGCGTCTGTTTGTTCAGCCCGCGATAGAGCGACCAGTAACTGGTAGCCGACAGGATCTTGTTGCCGTAGTTGTAAGTGAAGAGCGCAGACAAGTTCCAGTTCTTAAACGTAAAGTCGGTCTTTAACCCGCCAAAGTCGGTCGGAAGTACGCTGCCGAATGCTGAATAGGAGGCGGTAGCTATCGGGTCGCCACTGCCGTTGACTTCTATATTGCCCTTAGCATCCCGGACGTAATCATATGCCTCGATCTGCGGACCGGACATACCCTTGACCCACGCCGTATTTGCATTCAGCGGCCGATAGCCACCGAGGGTGATAATGTTGCCGGCATTGTCGGTTTGCAGAACCTTGTCGTTCACATGCGTGTAGTTCAGCGTAAGATCCCATTCGAAATCCCTGGTCTTAACGGGCGTTCCGGTCACCTTGAGCTCTATACCGCGGTTCTGTAGCGATCCGGTACCGACGATGTCGTTGGAATAACCGGTGGAATTGCTCAACACGGCGCTTTCTATTTCGTGTTTGGTCACGCTCGTAAAATAATCGAAATCGATTCCGATGCGATTTTGCCAGAATTTCGTTTCAAATCCATATTCTTCTTCCGTCTTGACAAACGGTTTGAGGAAGAGGTTGGGCAGCGAAGAACTGTAATTACCCGTCGGCGTACCATTGATGGAATTGCCAACACCATAATATTGAGCATCCTGGTAGGCGCCGCTGCCGAAGTTTCCGGTATTGGGTTCACCGCTGGTCTGGGCATAAGCCACTCTCAACTTACCATAGCTCAGCACATTGTTCGGGATGAACTGGCTGAAGACAAAGCTGCCCGATACCGAAGGCGTAAAGATGCGGTTATTGCCCTTAGGAAGGGTAGAGTAGGCATCCTCACGACCTGTCGTATTGATGATCAACCAATTATCCCAGTCGAAATCCAACGTATAGAAGGCCGAGTTCACTTCGGTCAGCGCATAGCTATAGGACCTGTTGGGACTGATAGCATTCGTCGGAGTATACAGGTAGGGAATGACGAACTGCTGGCCGTTGATCTGCGAGCTTTCCCACATATCCTTTCTCTCCGTAGCGCCCAAAGTGGCATCCAGGCTCAGCTCCTTGTACAGCTTATGGCTGACACCCAACAGCTCGTCCGTGTTCAGCTCGTAGTGCTGCTGGTAAGTGAGCCCGTTATACTGACCGGACTGCCCGGAACTGTTATAGCTATACAGGGTACCCGTCGGCGTGACATTTAAGTTCCGGTCATTCTCAAGGTCATAGCCGTTGCGCGCCATCACATAGAGCCAGGGGGTGAAGTTATATTTGGCGCTAAGATTGGAGATCAGGCGTTTCCGGTCCAGGTTGTTGATCCAATTGGCCACGACGAACCACGGGTTAGTGGCATAATTATCATCGCTGAACTGGGTCTCCATCCCGGTCGTCTTGTTAAAGCCCGGTTTGAAGATATTATCGTTGACATTGGCGGCCAGTTCCAGGAAGTTGTTGGGATTGCCCGGACCATCGGACGTCATCGGCTGGTTCCTGTTTGCCTGATCGATATAGTTGGCAACCGCCGTAACGCTCAGCTTATCGGTCAACTTCTGCGTCACGTTCAGACTGACCGTCTTTCGTTCGAGACCGCTGTTGCGTACGATCGAGCTGTTATCGAGATCGGAAGCCGATAAATGGAAGGAAGTCCGGTCATTAGCACCGCCGACCGAGATCGTATTGGTCAGCGAGGGCGCCGTCCGGTAGATCTGGTTCATATTCTTTTTGTAGGTATAGGCCGAATAAGGTTGGTTACTGCCGTCGAACTGAATCACCTGGCTACCGTCCAGTTGGGCGCCCCAGCTGAAGCGGTTCGTAAGCAGTGCGCCGTTCGCGGTGACTGGCTTTGTGCCTCCCGTGCCCGAGCCATACTCATACTGGAAATCGGTGCTGTTGATCGGCTTATCCCAGAGAGAGTTGATGTTATAGTTGATATCGGTCGTACCCCTTTTGGCCGATTTGGTGGTGATCATAATGACCCCATTGGTGGCCCGGGTACCATACAGGGCAGACGCCGCCTGACCTTTCAGGACAGTCATGGTTTCGATATCGTCGGGGTTGATATTGCCGATCCCGTCGCCATTGTCCGATCCACCCCACTCGCCGGACGCACCGCGCTGACCGTTGTCCATGGGAACGCCGTTAATGACAAACAACGGTGGTCCGCCAGCATTCATACTGGCCACACCTCTCACGAGGACAAGGGCCGTACCGCCGGAACCGCCGTTAGTGCCGCGCACAGCCATGCCCGCTACCTGGCCTTCCAGCGACATCGCTACATTGGTCTCACGCGCCTTGGTCATCTGGTCGCCGTTGACAACGGCCACGGAATAACCCACTTTCCGGGCTTCTTTGACAAGACCGAGGGCCGTGACCACGGTCTCGCCGAGCGCTGCGCCTAATTTCATCGTGACGTCCAGCTGTGTCCTACCGCCTATCCGGACTTCCGTTTTTTCGAACCCTACACTGGAAATGATCAGCACGGCATTGTCACTGATGCCGGTCAGCGTAAATTCCCCGTTGTCATTGGTCGTGACGACCTTCTTGGTGCCCCTCACCTCGACAGTGGCGGCTACCACGGGAGAACCTTTTTCATCGACGACACGGCCATGAACATCGATCGGCGGCGGCCCGGGAGGCACTTCCGCCGCGGGCGCTACCGGTTCAGTCGCTTTTTTGGTGATGACAATGGTCTTTCCGATGATCTCGTAACTCAGGGATTTATCCTTCAGACAGGTGGCCAACGCTTCCTCCAAAGAGGCATTCTTTACGTTGACCGTCACCGGACCCGCCTGCTGCAGCAGGTGATAATCACAAAAAATGGAATATCCGGTCAGTTTCGTGATCTTCCGGAAGACCTTCTGAAGGGGGATATTCTCGCCCGAAATACTGATGCCCTGGTAAGAATTCTCTGCAAAGACCCGCAGCGCAGAGAAAAAAGGTAGGGTGATAAGCAAAAAAGCAATAAGGATGGATTTCCTCAATAAACCTTGCCGGGCGGGCAAAGTTTCACAAATAGCAGTTAAAAACATACTTTTGCAATTGTTTGGTGAAAAAAATGAGCAGTCACGTCAAGATTGATCTATGCGCCAAACTTTTATCCGTCCCGGGTTCCAGCCGGGGCGGTTTTATATGGCAATAGACCTTTTTAAATAAAGCTTTTTTTATTTCATCATTAGTCGTTTAATGGGTTTAAGTAGTCTGATGGGTTTACATATTTACAATTACGTTCTTGCCATCGATAGAGAATTCAACTCCGCTCTTTTCCAGGATCCGCAAAACATCCGATAAAGGAAGATCCTTCTGGATACCTCCCCAGAACGTCTTCTCTGTTCCGGCGTCCTTATAGGTCACCCTCAGGTCATACCAGCGCGAGAGTTGGCGCATGATCGTCCGGATGTCACTCCGGTCGAAGCTGAAAAACCCGTTCTTCCACGCTACCGCCGCATCTATATCCGCATCATCGGTGATCTTTACACCCGACCCTGCCTGCTGCCACTCGGACTGCTGTCCCGGCTTCATCAGATCTTTTCCGCTTTCATCTCCTATGGCTATCGCCCCTTCCAGCAAGGTGGTCTTGACCATTTTTTCTTCTTCATAAGCCATGACATTGAATTTGGTCCCCAGTACATCGATCTCCTTCCGGCCCTTTTCGGTACCGGGCTGGTTCAGCATGTAGATCTTAAAGGGGTTGGATGCCCGGGGAGCCACTTCGAAATAGGCCTCGCCACTGAGTTCCACACTGCGATCCTTGCCTGTGAACACCGTAGGAAAGCGTATGGAGGATTCCGCATTCAGCCAGATCCGGGTACCATCCTGCAAGACCAGTTCATATTGACCGCCCCGCGGAGTGGATATCGTATTGAAGACCGGAGCGCTTTCGGGATCGTTCTTCCCCGCCCGATAGACCAATTGACCATTGTTCAGCTTGACCACCTTCATCCCTCCCTGCATAGCAAGCGTTCCGTTGTTCGCACTGTCGAGTACGATGGACTGCCCGTTGGCCAGTACCAGCACCGCCTTATTACCTCCTGGCTGCACATCGTTCTTGAACCGGCTGTGCGCAACGACCGGTTTGACGGGGGCGGATGGGCCGGGACGCAGTATCAGCAGGATACCCCAGGTGACGATCGCCAAAACAGCTGCTATAGCCACCACCCTGTAGCGGGCCAGCCTTCTTCTCCTCAAACGCCGTTTCCGGCCAGACGCCCCCTCCCGTTGAAGGATAGCCTGGTAAAGAGCGGCCGCATCCACTTCCGGGATGGGCTTTTCTCCCCTGACCTCTTCCCAGCAGGCCTCCAGTGTCGAACGTAACACATCGCTGCCGGCATTTTGCGACACGCTGGCCAATAGCAAGTCCAGTTCTTCCTGCGAACAACTGTTAGCCAAATATTTTTCCAGCAAATATTTCAGCCGGATATCGTCGGGTGAGCCATTTGACATAGATAACCGAGGTCCTTCTTTACACCCCTTCCAACAGGGACGAAATCCGGGAGGACAACAACTACCGTCTTTTAACTTTTTTTTAATCTTTTGTTAATAAAGGCCAATAAAGAGGAATAAAAGAGACATAAAATGGGCCAGGTAGGCGCGGATGAACCGTAACGAGGTGGAAATATGATTGTTGACGGTATTTTTGGACAGCTGTAATTTTTTGGCAATATCCGAATGCGAAAAGTTCTTCTCGCGGCTTAACCTGAATACCAGCTGCTGCTGCGGGGGCAACAGGCCAATCGCCTCATTCAGCTTGCCTTCATATTCCTTGATCAGCACCGGTGCATCGGAAGGCAGGTCCCCGGCCAGTTGGATCTCCTGCCAGATCAGGTCCCTTATTTCGGGGTTCCGGGCCGCTCGCCGCAGAAAATCAACAGACTTGTTAAAGGCGATCCTGAACAGGTAGGCGTCGAAACTCTCTATTTCATGAAGGGTTTCCCTTTGCTGCCAGATCTTAAGGAAGACGTCGATTACCATCTCTTCGGCAGCTTCCCTGGACTTGATGATATGTATAATATAATGGTATAGCCTCGCCTGATACGTCTCGAATAAAGCTTTGAAAGCTTTTTCATCGTGACGGGCTACCTGCCGAAGCAGAACTTTCTCATTGTGCAAATTAGCTGGTATTCCCAAAGCCTGGTTAGACTTTTGTCCATTGTAAATATATCAGAAAAAACAAATAAAATAAAAACAAAAATTAAATAGATTTCCCTGCAATCCTAAATGGATTCTCTTGCAATAAGCTCGGAGACGAGCTGAACAGGTTCTGTGATGGGGAAAGCCTCGCCACCCGTATGCTTAAGCCTTTCGATCAGGGTACACATGGCTTGCTGGCCTATTGCCTCTATCGGCTGCCGGATGACAGAAATGGTGGGTGTGTATAAGCGAAAGATGTCATTGTCGTCAAAACAAAGTACGGCCAGTTGCTCAGGTATCCTGATCTGCATGTTCTTGATCGCCTCTATGCCCAATACCCCAAGATAGTTGGTCAGGAAGAACACGGCATCGATGGATGTCCCCGCCCCTTTCAGCAGATTCCGGATCTGCTCCAGGGACTTTTCACGCCCTGCATGGTAAGGTACTATGTTGACCAGGGTCTCATCCACGGCAATATCATGGCGGCGAAGGACGTCATAGTAAGCCTGCAACCTGTCCTTCATATGCGCCATTTCATTTTCGATGGTCACCAACGCTATTTTACTATAACCTTTACCTATTAAGTATTCCGTACCCTTAGCGACGCCTTCGTAATTATCTACCAGCACCGCAGGTATCTCTTCGTGTTCGGGGAAATAGCGGTCGATCAGCACTACCGGCTTGTTCTCCCCCTGCAATTTCCTGATCTCCTGTGCCAGTTCCGGCGTAGGTGTAATGATATATCCGTCCACCTGCCGCTGCGACAACATATTGATCAGCTCACGCGCCTTTTCTTCGTCATTATCCGTGCTGCAGTATACCACCTTATAATCATATTTTTTTGCCTCATCCTCAATGGCCTTGGCTAGTGTGGCAAAGAAAGCATTGGAAATATTCTCTACGATCAGGCCGTTCGTCCTGGTCTTCCCGGTCCGTAATCCCCTGGCCAGTTGATTGGGACGATAACCCATTTCC